>JBDTXZ010000001.1:0-28082 GCA_040005935.1 bacterium
GGTCGCGCATCCAGGGCTGCTGGTTGTCCTCGAAAGCACGACATACCCGGGAACAACGCGTGAAGTTGTGCTCCCACTGCTCACGTCGGCTGGCTACACCGTGGGCGACGACATCTTCGTCGCGTTCAGCCCGGAGCGCGTCGATCCAGGCAATCCGGTCTACAACACGCGCAACACGCCCAAGGTCGTCGGTGGCATCACGCCCAACTGCACTGAGCTCGCCACTGCGCTCTACGCCTCGTGTATCGAGACGATAGTCCCAGTGAGCTCCACCGAAGTCGCCGAGCTGGTAAAGCTGCTCGAGAACACCTTTCGGTCCGTCAACATCGCCATGGCAAATGAAATGGCGATCGTGTGCGACAAGCTCGGAGTGGACGTCTGGGAGGTCATTGATGCCGCGGCCACCAAGCCGTTCGGGTTCATGAAGTTCACGCCAGGCCCGGGCATTGGCGGTCACTGCATTCCGCTCGACCCGCACTACCTCGCCTGGAAGATGCGCACGCTCAACTACCGCACGCGCTTCATCGAGCTGGCCGGCGAAGTCAATACCGCTATGCCCGCCTACGTCGTCGAGAAGGTCGCGCACGCACTCAACGGCGTTCGCAAGCCAGTGAACGGCAGCTCGGTGCTCATCCTTGGCGTCGCTTACAAGCGCGATATCGACGATGTGCGCGAGAGCCCAGCGCTCGATGTCATCCGGTTGCTCGAGTCGCACGGCGCGACGGTCACGTACCACGATCCGTACATCCCCACCGTGCGCGATGAGAGCGACGGCCACGACGGCCCTGCCGGCGGCGAGCCCCCCCGCCTGCGCCATAGCGTACCACTCACCCCCGAGACTCTGTCAGCGGCGGATGCGGTCGTGATTGTCACCGATCACCGCTCGATCGACTATCAGGCGGTCGTGGACAATGCGGCGCTCGTGGTCGACACGCGGAACGCCACGGCCACGGTGCGACCTGGCCGCGCGTCGATCGTCGCCCTGTCGGGCCGAGCGTCGATCAGCGCGACGACCTGAGCTCGGCCACGCAGGGCGTGTCAGTCTCCTCGCCGGACGCGGAATCGGCATCCAGCCCGGCGAGGGGACTCCCACAGTCGCTCGAAGCAGGTCTGGCGCGAAAACATCTCGCCGGCATCGATGGTTTGCGGGCTGTTGCTGCTCTCCTCGTCGTGCTTTATCACGCGGAAGTCCCGCTGATCCCCGCGAGCACCGGGGTGCTCGCGTTCTTCGTGCTCAGCGGATTCCTGATCACACGATTGATCATCGCGGAAGAGCAGCAGACTGGCACGGTGTCGCTGGCGCGATTCTACATTCGCCGAAGCTTTCGCATCTTCCCCGCATTCTACGCCTATTGGCTGATCGTCATGGCCTACATTGTGGCCAGGCATCATCCGATCAACTGGCCGCACTCGCTGTCGGCGTTCCTTTACGTCTCGAACTACTACCAGGCCATCCTCGGCGACCCCGCGAATGGCCTGAGTCACACGTGGTCACTGGCCATCGAGGAGCAGTTTTATCTGCTCTGGCCCTTCGTGTTCATGCTGCTGCGAACGAACGAGCGGCGGTTCAAGGCGTTGATCGTGCTGGTGCCTGTACTCTGGCTGTACCGCGAATCGTTGATCTATGTCTTCGACGTAAACCAGCGGTACATCTACGAGGCGTTCGATACGCGTGTCGATCACATCCTCATGGGATGCTTGTTGGCCGTCGCGTTGGAGGGTGGTCACTTCAAGGGGCTGTGGAAGGTCGTTTGCGCCACACCGTATATGATGCTGCTCACGATCGCGCTGATATTCCTTGCGGTGACGGGGGCGACGATGGTGCATGTGCGTGACTATCGGGACGCCGTCGAATTTGTCGTCGTGCCGGTACTGTGCGCGATGCTCGTTGCTCAACTCGTCGCCTTTCCCGCAAGCGTCATCGCGAGTCCATTCAATTGGGCCTGGATGCGCTTTCTGGGAAAGATTTCATACTCGATTTACCTCTATCAACAGTTGGTCGTTTATCCATCGATGAAACTGTTCGAAGGAATTCCGGTGCTCGGTGTCGTGACGGCGATAGCGGCCAGCATCGCCTGCGCGACACTCTCGTTCTACCTCATCGAGCAACCGTTCCTTCGGATGCGGCAGCGCTACTCCTGAGGCCCTGATGTTTTACTTCGGCCTTGCCTCGCTGGTGGCCCTCGTGGCGATCTGGGGAGCCTATCCAGTCGTTGTGCGCGTGCTCGGCACATTTCGGCGCGACCGAGGTGAAGACACGTCAGGTGCGACGCCGACGGTGACCGTCATCATTGCGAGCCACGATGAAGCGGCCGCGATCAACGCCCGCGTCGACGACGTATTGCAGGCGGACTATCCCGCGGACCGCATCGCGGTGATCGTTGCGCTGGACTCGGCCCGTGCCCGGTCTACGGTAGAGGGTTTACGTCGAGCGGATTCGCGCGTGACCGTCCTTGTCGGTGACGCGCCGGGCGGCAAGGCATCGTCGCTCAACGCCGCGGTCCGCGCTGCCCAACACGAACTGCTCGTCTTCACAGACACCGCCCAGCGATTCGAGACAGATGCGATCCGAGAGCTCGTCAGGGAGTTTTGCGATGTGCGAATTGGCGCCGCATCGGGCATGCTGGAACTCGGCCGCAGCGGCCGGATACTCAATCTTGCCGAACGGTATTGGCTCTACGAACGCTGGCTTCGGCACTGGGAGGCGCGCCTCCACTCCGCAGTGGGCGTCACGGGAGCCATCTACGCCATGCGCCGCGAGTTGTGGGAGCCCCTGCCCGCCGGGTTGATCCTGGATGACCTCTACGGACCTATGCGACTCGTCCTTCGAGGATGGCGGGTCGGGTTCACGGAACGTGCGCGTGCGCATGACGCCCGGCGCTTCGCGGCCTCGGATGAGTACCGGCGCAAAGTGCGCACCCTGACGGGGGTCATCCAGACGACGGTATGGCTGGACGGCATACTCAATCCAATTCGTAACCCAATCTGGCTGCAGTTCGTCTTCCACAAGCTACTGCGCCTCGTCACACCGTACCTTACGATCTTCGTTGGCGTTGCCGCAGTGTGGAGTGTCGTATTGGCCCTCTTGGCGAGTCCAATGGGCATGCGAACCTTGTCCGGGGCGGTAATACTGTCCATGCTTCTGTTTCTGGTTCCCCGAGTACGCCGCATCGTCAGGGCGCAGGTCGCGTGGGCGGTGGCGTTGCAGAGCTCCATTGTCGTCGCCACGCTGAATGGTGTCCGCGGACGATGGAACGTCTGGCAATGACTGGGTACGGCGCGTGCCCGACTCGTCCGAACGACATCGGGCCAAGGACGATGCACGACCTGCTTTCGATTTTCCCTGGATTGCAATTGTCACCTTTTCTGAAAGGGCCGCTGTGACGACTGAAGCAGCGACAACTGGTGACGTTGGCCGAGCATTGGGGGACCTTCGGCTTCGCGTCGACTCGCTGCGCGCCGATCCGCGTGCTGGTGCGCAGCAACTGCTCCCTGCCACTGTGACGGCCGTGACGTTCGCGTTGCTTTTCGCACAGCCCTTCGCGCAGCTGGTGCGCGATTGGTGGACGCTGCCCGAAGCCGGGCATGGTCTCCTCCTGGCGCCTGTCGCGATGTGGCTTGCCTGGAAAGCGGGTATTCGCCGCGATGCGGTGGGCAATCCAGGTATGGGCGTCGCGGTGCTCGTGCTGGCTATCCTGCTACGCTACATGGCCGGTTTGGCGGCTGAACTATTCACGATGCGCGCCTCGATCGTGATGGCCCTTGGAGCCCTCACGATCTACCACTATGGTTTCCGCCAGCTCGTGCATTGGTGGCTGCCGTTTCTTCTCGGAGGTCTGGCCATTCCGCTGCCCGAGTTGGTGACGCAGGGGCTCGCGTTGCCACTGCAGTTCAAGGCCTCGCAGATGGGCGCCGCGCTGCTGAAAATGCGGGACGTGCCGGTGCGGCTCACGGGAAACGTCATTCGCATTCCAGGGAATGAGCTTTTCGTCACTGAGGCGTGCAGTGGTCTTCGTTCGCTCACGGCGTTGCTCGCGCTCGCAGTGCTGCTGGGCGGTCTGGTGTTGCGCAGTCCAATCACGCGTGTGGTCCTTGTGCTCCTGGCCATTCCCATCGCTGTCGTGATCAACGGCGTCCGCGTATTCCTGACCGGATTTCTCGTCTACTTCGTGGATCCGGCGCTGGGCAAGGGATTCATGCATATCACTGAAGGGTGGCTGCTGTTTCTCGTGTCATTGGCATGCATGGGTGTGGTCGCGTGGCTGGGCGGATGGCTCGAAGGGCTTTTCTTGCGCACGCGCACTTCGCCCGGGCTCGACATGGATGCGGGTCTGTACGCCGAACCGGGTGTTGTTTGATGACAGCTACCGAGACTCCCGTGCGACGCTTCCTTCCCGGCGCCCTTCTGGCGATCGGCGTCCTACTCGTGTTTTCATCGCGCTCTCAGAGCATCGTTCCGCTCATCGGGTCGCTTCAGACTGTTCTTCCGGTGTGGGAGGGGCTGAATACCACAGACCAGAAGGTCACCGACGAGGAAAAGCGCGTGGCGGGTATGACCGACTACGTCGCCCGAGTCTTTTGGAAGGACAGCTCCAACGTGGCGTTCACGACGTACGTCGGGTACTACGACCGCCAGTCGCAGGGCCATTCGATGCATTCGCCAAAGAACTGCCTTCCAGGTGCCGGTTGGGAGATTCTTGAGACCAATGTCGCGACTATCGCTTCCCCGGCGAGCGGGAATGTGGTGGTGAACAAGTACTTGCTGAAGAACGGCACGCGGGAAGCGGTCGTGTACTACTGGTATCAGGGTCGCGGCCGCATTGTGGCCAGCGAGTACGCTGTGAAGTGGAATTTGCTCCATGATGCGGCGCTCCTCGGTCACACCGAAGAGGCGTTGGTCCGAGTCGTGGCGTACGTGCCGCGAGCAAGCGAGCTACCGGCTGGCAGTACGGCTGCGCAGGCGCACGCGTCTGCGGAGCAGCTCGGTGCCCAGGTTGCCAGTCGGCTTCTCACGGAAGTTGCGCGAGTAATCCCCCCTTCCAACAAGCAAACGGCGTCGCGCGAGCAAAGTCCCACGCGATCGAATCGCACCATGGCAAGCAGCCTGGACTGAGCTCGCTGACGAGCTTAGCAGGTCAACAGTAAAGCGCCGAGCCCTTGCGTTCGTCGCGATCGCGCGAAGATTTGCATCATCGCCCGGCCTGTCGGCTTTCTCGGTCCGGCCAGACGGGAGTCTTCAGATCCTATCGTGATCAACGCTTTAACGTGCGACCGCCGCAGCGGTCGTTCTGCACCGGGAGACTATGTACCCGTCCATAAGAAAGGGCGTATTGATGTTCGGCGTTCTCTCGCTCGCATGCGGTGGTGAGCCCACGCAAGCGCCTCCGACGAGCAATGCCAGCATTCCAGCGGTCGTGGTCATTACGCAGCCTTCCAACTCCAATGTCCTCGTAGGCGAAACGATTTCGCTCATCGCCGCGGTGAAGAACGCGGCGGGCGCCGAGGTCTTCAGCACGCCCGTGGTATGGACCACATCCGACGCGTCCGTCGCGACCATCTCGTCGAGCGGCATTGTTACTGGGGTCGGCAGCGGCTCGGTTTCGATCACCGCGACAGCGGGCGGGCGGAGTGCATCGATCATCCTCACCGTCAAATACGCTCCCGTTAAGGCGCTTTCGATTTCCGTGAAGGGATCGATCTGGCTCTCGGAAGTGGCGCCGGCGACGTTCGTGGCGATCGACTCGCTGGGGAAAACTGTCGTCGGCCGAAACGTATCGTGGACCACTCGTAACTCGGCCATCGCGACCGTGTCCAGCAGCGGACAGGTCGCCGGAATCTCTGTCGGCACAGCGACAATCGAGGGCTCGATCGACGGCGTGGTCGCGTCCGCGACGGTAAGCGTCTCCAAGGCGCCGTTTATCATCTCTGTGTCCACGCCCTCGAATGCGTTGTTGGTGAACGACCAAATTCAGGCCACGGCGCTCATCAAGGACACCCTGGGCAACACGATCACGACCGTTCCACCCGCCTGGACATCCAGCGCGCCTTCCCGAGTGTCGGTGTCCGCGGCGGGCGTCGTCACGCAAATCCAGGGCGGGCCGCAATCCAAGGTGACGATTTTCGCGAGCCTTGGCGGCGTCACAGCGAGTACGGACATTCCACTCATGGGCCACGCTGCCGAAGCGGCTCCGGCGTTGCCGGCGGTCTTCCTGAATACTGCCGCGCCGGATGCACCGGATATTGGCGGCGTCGTCCGGAGCGTTTCGACGAGCTCTGGTCTTCAGGCCGCTCTCGATGCCGCGCTACCGGGCGATGTGGTGGAGCTCGCCGCGGGTGTTGTGTTTACGGGCAATTACGTGTTGAAGACCAAAAGCGTGTCGTCCAAGTGGATCACCATTCGTCCGTCGAACTACGCCAGCCTGCCCGCAGAAGGAAGTCGCATGACACCGACAATCGCGGCGGCCCTCCATCTACCGCGCATCGAGACCGCGAGTATCAACAACGCGATCGGTTTTGCGGCTGGAGCGAACCACTACCGCATTACGGGCATCGAAGTCGGGCTCAAGGTGGGCACTCCGTTGACCTATGCGCTCATCAACACCGAGTCGGCAACGGGCCAGAAGACGCTGGCAGAAATCCCGAGCGACATCGTGCTTGATCGCGTCTACGTGCACGGTTCATCGACGCAAACACTGCGACGCTGCGTCGCCCTCAACTCCGCGTCCTCCGCTGTCATCGACTCGTACCTGAGCGATTGCCACGAAAACGGTTCGGACTCGCAGGCCATCGCGATCTGGAACGGTCCTGGCCCGTTCAAGATCGTCAACAACTACCTCGAAGCGGCTGGCGAGAACATCATCATCGGCGGCAACGATCCGTCCATTTCGGGGCTCACGCCGAGCGACATCGAAATCCGCCGCAATCACTTCTTCAAACAGCCGTCGTGGAAGGGCCTGTGGACGGTGAAGAACCTGCTCGAGACGAAAAACGCCCAGCGCGTGCTCATTGAAGGCAACATCCTTCAGAACAGCTGGACGAGTGGCCAGAACGGACTCGGCGTCGGATTCAAGTCGTCGAACCAGAACGGCTCATGCATCTGGTGCGTGTCGCAGGACATCACGTACCGGTTGAATTTCCTTCAGAACGTCGGCGCGGCGTATAACATCGGCTCATCGCCGGACAACGCGTACAAGACCATTCATGCACGCCGCATCTCCATGACGGACAACATTGCTACCAACATCAACACCGACCCGCAGTTCAATGGCGACGGCCGTGCGTTTCTGACTGACGGCGATCTAAGGGATGTCGTGATCGCACACAACACCACGCTGACGGAGACGCATGCGTTCGTGATGGGTGGCGCGCCGGCGGTGAGCCTCGCGGTCCGTGACAATATCTTTGGCACCAGGCTGTACGCCATCCTCGGAACTGGCTACAGCGGCGGCGCAGCGTTCGCGCACTTCGCTCCCGCGGGCTTCTTGCTTCAGAATATCTTCATCGCCGATCCAAGCTTGGCGTCGTCGAACTTTGGGAAACTCACCGGCGCGGGTGGCTATCCCGTTTCGAACTACTTCGAGAGTGGTTACCTGAGTTCGAACGTCGCCTTCACCAATTCGGCGATCGGAAATTTCTCGCTGCTCAGTAGCAGTGCGTACAAGAACAAGGGCACAGATGGCGCCGATATTGGCGCGGACGTGGCGGCGGTGAACGCGGCCATCGCCAACGTTATCGTCCCGTAGGACCTACCCCCGACGGCCGACGCGGCGCTGGCAGATTCCCTGCTGGCGCCGCGTTCGTGTTTTACGCCGACCTCGCGACCAGTATGGGCGCTTCGGGCGCTGCGTGCATGTGGACGCGTCGCTCCAGCACTCGGTCGCGGAGGATCAGGAAGGGGCGCTCGACCAGCACGAACGTAACCGTGGCGACCGCCATCGACACGAGCGTTCCGACGATGAGGCCCACCGAACTCGCCGCCGCTATCGAGCCCGTCGCGCGATGCACGGCTCTGAAGGCGGCGAACGTGATCCCGGGCAAGATGGTGAAGTTGTTCAGGTACATGCCGTAGGACAGGCGTGAGATCGGATACCAAACGCGCCACTTGAACGGTGCACTCAAGACTGAGCGATCCCACAATACCCACAGCGTCAGGCCGCCGTAGACGAGGCCCAGGCCAGCGAACGCCCAGATGATCTTGTTCGTTTGCCGCAGGGCGACGCCGAGTGCGGACGCTCCAAGAAAGATCGCGAGTCCGAGTTGCGAAAACCCAGCGCTGTTCGGTGCACGAAACCGCTCAGGCCTCAACACGGACGCAAGTGCAATCGTCAGCCCCGCGAGCAGGGCATCGCAATGCAGGAAAATGGGATAGTGCATAGTGTAGAGCAGCATCTTTCCCGTGACGCCCTGACTCGTGAGACGCTGCATCACGATAAACCGAAGAATCCATTCCAGCCCGCATGTCGCAGCGATGCCCACGAAGTACCTGCTGGGGCGCTTGACGAACGCTGTCGCAATGAGCAAGAGCGGGACGATGATGTAGAACTGTTCCTCTGTGGCGAGCGACCAAGCGTCGTCGAACCCTCCGGTGAACCGCGCGAAGTTCGTGAGTAACAGAAAGTCCCACCGATTTGGATGTACTGGGCCGAACAGTGCGTAGTACGTCACGACAAAGTAGAAGAGGGGCCAGATTCGAAAGCCACGGCGAAGGATGAACTCCCTGAACTGCACGGAGCCCGTCGTCAACCGCTCGCGCCAGAGTTGCTTGCCAATGAGATAGCCGCTGAGGACAAAGAAGAGGTCGACCCCACTCCAGCCCAACTCGAAGAATGGAAAGTGCGCCATGGGCGGCAATTCCATCGCCATGCGGCCAGACCAGAACACGCCGAAGAAGTGCGAGCCAACCACAAGGAGGATCGCCATCGCACGCAGTCCGTCGAGCCCCGGCACCTGATGCGCAGGGCGCTGCCAGAGGTCGCGCAACGATTCGCTGACGTATCCGGTCGTGTGTTTCAGAGAGCGCATGAGGGCAGAATACGAATGCGGACCCAATGGGGCAACTGGTCGCGATACGCAGAATGCACAATTGAGAATCGAGCGCGCAGAATGCACAATTGAGAATCGTGCGCGCAGCGCGAACCGTTTTGTACTTTTGGGATCCGGTCGCGAACCACACTGATGGCCAGCAGTCGGCACGGTGCCGTAACGACATGAGAGAAATGACTATGCAAATGCCATACATCACGATCGCGATTTCTGCGTTCGTCCTCGGTCAGGGTTCCCTCGCCCTCGCGCAGGCCGTAGCGACCGGTGCCGCCGCGGAGGCGCCACGCCTGTACCTGAACACTGCGTCACCGCCGGCGCCCGCGCCCGGCCACGTGATCCTCAAGGTTGGTTCCGGGGGAAACTTCCAGGCGGCGCTGAACAAGGCGCAGCCGGGAGACGTCATCGAGCTCGCCAAAGGCGCATCATTTTCCGGCAACTTCATCCTGCCGAACAAGAACACCGCGAGCACGAGCTGGATCGTGATTCGTCCGTCGAACTACGCGATGTTGCCTGCTGAAGGCGAGCGCATGACGCCTACCATCGCTTCGACGCTTGCCCTCCCTCAGGTTCTGGCGCCGAATCAGAATCACGCGATCAAGACCGAGGCGGGTGCACACCACTATCGGCTTGTTGGGCTGAACGTTGGCGTCGTTGCAGGTCTCGCACAGAGCTACGGCCTGATCGGCATTGACGGCGAACAACGGACCGAGGCAGGTATTCCGCACGACATCATCCTTGACCGCCTCTACGTCCACGGTACGCCCGAAATCGCGCTGCGACGCTGCCTGACGTTCAACGCTGCATCCACCGCCGTCGTCGACTCATGGGTGAGTGAATGTCACGACAAAGGCTCGGATTCGCAGGCGATCGCCGGATGGAATGGGCCCGGTCCGTTCAAGATCGTGAACAACTATCTCGAAGGCGCTGGGGAGAACATCATCTTCGGGGGATCAGACCCGGCGATCAAGGATCTTACGCCGAGCGACATCGAGATCCGGCGCAATCATATTACGAAGCTGCTTGCCTGGAAAAAGGTCTGGTCGGTGAAGAATCTGGTCGAGCTCAAGCACGCACGGCGTGTGCTGCTCGAGGGAAACATTATCGAGAATAACTGGACGCATGGCCAGAACGGCACCGGCATCGTGATGATGAGCGCCAACCAGAACGGGCAATGCACGTGGTGCGCGACGCAAGATGTGACGATACGATTCAACAAGATCCTGAACGTGGGATCAGGCATCAACATCAGCAACACCGCGCCAAACCGGTTACCCTCCGGCCAAACGCGCCGGATTGCGATCGTCGACAATATCATTTCTCACATCAACGTCGGCCAGTTTGACGGTGACGGCCGAGGGTTCTCGACGTTTGGTGCAGTCGATGGTGTTCTGATCGCACACAACACCATGATGACACCAACGAATTCCGCATTTGTGTTCGGCCCAGCAGGATCACAGGTCATGAACTTCTCGGCGATCGGCAACCTCGTCGGTGGTGGAACCTACGGCATGCTTGGCGACAACTTCATGGCGACGAAGGCGTTCGCCAACTACGCGCCGAACGGGCAGTTTCGAGATAACGTGATGATCATCGCGTACCCGGGCGCCGTGTACCCGCCGGGAAACGCCTATCCGGCAACCGCGGCCGCCGTCGGGTTTTTTGACTTGGTCGGCGAGAATTATCGCCTTGCCCCGAATAGCCGCTTCAAGCGACCGGGCTCGGATGGCCGAGAGCCGGGGGCCAACGTTGATTCGCTCGAGGTACTGCTCAAGGGCGTGCGCGTACAACCGTGAGCGGTGCCGCAACCCTTCACGAGAATACAGTGGCGGACCGCGTCCGCACCCTGCCCCGCGCGCTCAGAGAGGGACTCGCCGCGAAGCATCTCGCCGGCATCGATGGCTTGCGCGCAATCTCGGCCCTCCTGGTCGTCCTCTACCACGCCGGCGTGCCAGCGAGTCCGGCTGGCACGGGCGTGTTGGCGTTCTTTGTACTCAGCGGCTTCCTCATTACGCGACTGATCATCGCTGAGGAAGCACAGACCCATACCGTATCCTTATCGCGATTCTACATCCGGCGAAGCTTCCGCATCTTTCCTGCCTTCTACGCCTATTGGCTTATCTGGGTGATCTTCACGACGAGTCGGCATCATTCGTTGAACGTGCCGCAGACGCTTTCGGCCTTTTTCTATGCGTCGAACTACTATCAGGCCCTGTACGGCGACCCGAACAACGGATTGAGTAACGCCTGGTCGCTTGGTGTCGAGGAGCAGTTCTATCTACTGTGGCCGTTCGCCTTCCTACTGCTGCGCAACAACGAACGCCGCTTCACCGCGCTCGTCCTGCTCATCCCGCTGCTCTGGGTGTATCGTGAAGCGTTGATCTACGTACTGCATGTGAATCAACGATACCTGTACGAAGCCTTCGACACGCGCGTCGATCACATCCTGATGGGCTGCTTGCTGGCCATCGCACTCGAAACAGGCCGTTTCACGAGGCTGTGGAGGATCGCATGCGCCTCACCATACATGACCGTGGTCACCATCCTGCTGATCGTGATTACGATTCGAGGAAATCGCTTCCTGCACCTCCGCGACTATCGAGACTCTGTCGAGTTCGTCGTCGTGCCCGTGCTGTGCGCCATCCTGATCGCACAACTCGTTGCCTTCCCATCGCATGGCGTCACGCGTCTCTTCAACTGGACGTGGATGCGCTTTCTGGGCAAGATCTCCTACTCGATCTACCTCTACCAGCAGCTGGTAGTCTTCCCGGCGAGGAAAATATTCACGGGATATCCGGTGCTCGGCGTGATGGCGGCTGTCGTGGCCAGCATCATCTTCGCGATTGGCTCGTTCTATCTCATCGAGCAACCGTTCCTCCGGCTACGGCAGCGCTACGCATGAGAGCACGCCGTTACGGTGCACCGTGTCTGTCACCAAAGCAGATCATCCTGTCGTTGCCGTTCGTTCCTTCTGCGTTCGCTGCACCAGCATCAGGAATTTCCGTGCTTGCACGCTTCGATCGAACTGCCCGTCGCGACCGACTGGCAAGGGCCTCTCACCGGCCGAAAACTGCTCGTACCGGTGCCGAATGAGTAACGTGATTCCGTCCACGTCCTGAGGACCCACGACGTCGGCCTCGCTCCCACGCAACAAGTCGGCGAGCGCACTTTCGGGATGTGCCACGACGAGTAGCCACGCGGCGAAACGCACATACTCGTAGATCTTCGCCGGAAGGGACGTGTCCCGGTCCTGCGCGAGCGGAAGGCTCAGCAGCACCGTTGCGCCGGCCTGAAATTCCAACACGTCTTTCCGCGACAACAGCCCACGCAGCGACACATACGCCGCAATTCCTTCCTCCTCGGCGATCTCCGACACCCATTCGCCGTCCATGTCGCCAGCCAGTTCGACGACGAACTGCTCAGGCGTGAGTCCGAGATCGCGGACCACGCGCGCGGACGCACGAAAGACGAGACGCGGATCCCGGTCCGAATAGATCGAACCGGCAAATCGGATGCTGAAACGGCCGTCGCGAGTGGGGTCTGGCAACGGATCGCTATCCGCTCCATTCCGCACGATCTCGATGCGCGATGCGCTCTCGGGATACGTGCGCCGCATCATCGCGCCCACGTGCTCGGTGTTCATCGTGATGAGTGACGCAGCATGCACGCACCGCGCTTCGTGCCGGCGCGCGAGACGGAACCAGAGCGGGCTCGCGATGGACTCAGGAAGTCGCTCCTGGAGGCTCCACGGATCGCGCATGTCCATGACGAACGGCAAACCACTCGCTCGGGAAATCAGCCTGCTGGCTTCGTGCGCCAGATGTGGCGGCGACGAGCTGACCACGAACTGATATCGATGCATTCGCGCCAGCGCCACGCCGAGCTTCGCGGCTGCACGTGCCCAGTTTCCGCCTCTCGCATACTCGAGCCAGGCAAAGTACGCGCGAACAATCCCGCGCCCGCCGCCGGACTGCTTCTTCACCTCGTGATGCGTCAGCGCGTCGACGCGCTGCACTGATTCGCGTGCGAGCAGTCGGCTTATTCTCGGCCAGGCAATCTTGTGCGCGCGCTCGACCAGCGGTTCACGATCCGCCACCGAAAACAGTCGCAGGTTGGCGCTGAAGTGCTCGAGCCGCGCAGGATCGAGATGCTCGACGTCGCGAAAGTCGCGCGAGATTACATCCACCGCCCAACCAAGCGAAATGAAGAACCGCGCCATCTCTTGCCAGCGCAATCCGCCCACGACGGGATCGGGTGGAAAGTGATAGCTGACCACCAGCATCCGCGGAGCGTCCACCGGCGCGGCCGTGTTGCTGGCGAAATACAGCGTACCGTTCGGAGGTGCAGGCTGTTCCAGTGGCGCAGTCATCCGCCCGCCCGCAACTCGGCCAGCATCGTTTTGAGTGTTCGCACACGTTCGCGATGCCCTAACAGCAGCGTGAACGAATAGGCAATCGCGCCGACGACGGAGAGCTCCAGAAGCTGAGCCAGCGCCGTCCAGCCATCCACCAGCCAGTGTCGCGTCGCGAGCACCGCAACGGCCATCACGATGACACCGCTCAACGCCGGCCAGAGCGCGCCCACATAGTGCTTCGCGGGCAACTCGATTGCCTTGAACGCCGCCCGGTACATCGGCGCAAGAAAGAACGGATGCACGATGATCCACGCGGCGGCCACACCCGCCGCTCCCCACCGTGACGCGATGACGAACGCGATTGGGAAGCCGATTGCGCCCGCGACGTTCGATTGCATCGGCAGCTTGGTGTTGCCAAGCGCCGTGAGAACTTGCGGGACAAGCGGTGAGATGGAACGAACGCCAGAGTAGATCGCCAACAATTGAAGGGGGAGAATGGCCCCTCTCCACGCATCACCCAGTGCGGCCAGGACGAACGGTTCGGCGACGAGTGCGAGGCCCACTGACGCAGGGAAGGTGATCACCGCGATGACTTCCGTTATCCCCAGCAAGTAGCGACGCAACGCCGCGTGATCGTGTTGCGCCGCCGCGAGCACGGAGGGCGTCACACGAACCACCATCGACGTCACCTTCTCGATGGGCACATTCGCCATCGTCCATCCAAAGGAGTACGCACCAAGCGCCGCCTTGCCCAACATCTTGCCGACGACCGCAAAGTCGGCATTCGAAAAGGCGTACCAGGCAAGACGCGCGATCAGCATGTGCGAGCTGAACGTCAGCGCCGCGGTGAGCTCGCTGCGCCTTGGCGTCGCGAACGGAGACGGGCGCGCGATGACTAATGTCGTCGTCAGTACGACAGCGCCCACGATCTGGCCAATCACCAGCGCCCAGAAGCCTGCGCCTTTCAGCGCGAGCAACACCGTCACCGCAGCCACAAGAATTGTCTGCGCACCTTCCGCCATTGCCAGCAACTTGAACCGCATCTCCCGCTGCAACAACGATGTCGGAACCGTCTGCAATCCACCAAGAAACAGCGTGATGCTGAGTGCGAGAATGATCGACGTGACCTGCGGAACACCGAACGCCAGCCCAACGAATTGCGCCGCTGCCAGTGACACGAGGGTCGCGACGATTCCGAACCCGACGGCGATCGTATTCACCTGCGCGATCTGGTCGCGCGACATCGACCGCAGTGTCACCACCGCCGAGCCGATGCCGAATTCGCTGAGCATCGTGACGAGGCCCATGTAGATGACCGCCATGCCGACAAGCCCATATGCATCCGGGCCGAGCACGCGTGCCACGACGAGCGTCGAGATCCAGGTGGCCGCCTGCCCGCCCCATTTTACGGCGCTCGTCCAGATGATCCCGCTCATCAGCGAGCGATCGAGATTCCGATCGCGGCCAGCCTCCCGGATCTCTTCCTCTTCTATCGCTACGCGCTCGGATCGCTGGTCGGCGGACTCGGGTACGTCGACCGTCACGAAGAATGGGACATCGTCACGTCCCAGGTTTTTTGAATGGTATCGGCCGCATCGACCACATAGTCACGGTTGCTGAGCGTCGACCAGTGAACCGCGGCCGCGACCGACAGGACGTACTTTTTCATCAGGCTGCTCGCAAAGTTCGGAGACCGCAACGTGGCCCACGCGCGTCGCATCGTTTTCCGCCGAATGAGCGCACGCTTAGCGGCCAGAACTGACGGCGCCCACTGATAGTCAAGAGCCTTGGTGGGAGGAATCGGACACGGAACGTGACCGGGGTACGCCTGCCAGTAGGTCTTCGAGACATACTCCGGAAATTCATTCAACCACGAAACATAGAACGCGTGATACAACCGCGCTTCAATTGGAATCGACGCGATGATCGCTGCGAACTCGGAATCGAAAAACGGTAGCTGAAGCTCAACGCGATGCTCATCGATCCCCTCGAAGTGATGATGAAGGTGCCGATGCTGATCGTTCTGCATCAGGAACAGGTAAAACGTCTGCGACAAATCGCCCGCATGCAGCCGTTTCAGCTCTGCGATCACGCCGTTGCGCGGCGCTTCCGCCATACGCGGCACAATTGAAGGCTGAAGAAGCCGCAGTGGCACGTAGCCGTGCTCGGCCTGCAGATACTCATCGGCCACAGCATCCAAGTCTCCTGCGGCCGCGCGCTCCATGATCGTGGGACGCAGGTAAACATGGCCGAGGGTAACGCTGCCGCCATCGCCGGACCACATCACCTGTGGACGCTCGACGCGCGACTTGATTGCGGCCGTCGACTTAGCGTGCGCGTTTGCAATCATCATCGACCAGCGTGAATCGATCGGGTCGTCAACGCCGTGACTCTCGTGTGTCGTGCCTGCCACCTGAGCCAACGCGGCACCGTACTCCCGATCTTCCGTACCCTCAGGCGAAAAGTTGAACGAATGCACGTCGACGTCGTCATTGCGCAGCGCGGCAACCACGACTCGTGAGTCCAACCCACCGCTCAGGAAGGCGGTTGTCGCGTTATCGCCTCGTTGCCGAATGCGGACCGCCTCCATGAAGGTATCGTATGCCGCCCTGCTCAACGTTGCGAGATCCTTCGTCGAACGAGGAATGTCCTGCCAACGCCAATACTCCGCGCTCGTTATGCCATCGGCAGTGACCTCGACCACCTCGCCGGGCTTCAAGAGGGTGATGTTCGCATAGGACGTCCGGGCGCCAAAGCTGAAGCCAAACGCCACGCGCTCGGCCAGGCCGTCGAAGTCGATCGTCTTCGGCAGGAGGACGCAGGCTTCGAGCAGCCGGATCGTGCTCGAGTACACCACCGTGTCGCCATCCGTCCACACGTACATGGGACGAATGCCAAGCTTGTCCGTGGCAATGACGAGACGCTTGCTGGCGCGATCATAGTGGGCGACAGAAAATGCGCCGCGAGCCTCCGCGAGTCGCATGTACTCGCGATCCTGCAGCATCCGATGCAACTCCGCGGTATCCGTGGCCCTGGAGCGCTGCGACGGATCGAGCGACGAGACAATCGGCTCTCCTGCAACGAATGTCACAGCATCTGCTTCATCGACCAGTCCTTTCGACTTGAGTGCGCCGATATCGACTTTGACCAGAAGCGCACAGTCGTCTCGCACCACTTCGAGACGGTCGGACGGGTTCCGCGAGAGATGGCGTTTCATCGCCGCGAGCAGGTCGTCCGCCTGCTGCAGAGCCCCTCGTCGGCGGAACGCGCCGGCGAGCAATGTCACTTCAACCCCCGCATCGGGGCGATGCACTCTGCACTCACGAAATGGCCTCTGACAGTGACGGAAACTTGACGCGCGATTGCCATTATTTGTCCCTTGCGGGACGACTGGCAGGGGTCGATGTCACGTATTCTAAGCAATCGTTAGCTTTGCATCTGGTCGCCGCCCGCACCATTCACCAAGAACCGTGAGCGCGCTATTCCAACCGAGGATGTGAAGCCATCGGCCGTCCGCGTCTGCGTCGTTGCGCCATCGCTCGGCATCCTTGGCGGACAGGCCGTCCAGGCCCTTCGGCTCGTGGAGCACCTCAATCTCGGCAGCGCCGTCTCGGCCGACCTGTTGCCCGTGAATCCCGCCTTGCCCGGCCCCTTTGGCCTGCTTCAGAAGATCAAGTATGTGCGCACAGTGGTCACCGAGATCCGCTACATCGCCTCGTTGCTCGCGAGGCTTCCGCGCTACGACGCAATTCACGTCTTCTCCGCGTCGTACTGGTCGTTCATGCTCGCGCCATTGCCCGCCATGCTCATCGGGCGTCTCTACGGAAAAAAGGTGATCCTCAACTACCACAGCGGCGAAGCGGAGGATCACCTCACGCGATGGCCATCCGCCGTGCGTCTCATGCAACTCGCCGACGAGATCATCGTGCCCTCCGAATACCTCGTTGATGTGTTCGCGCAGTTCGGCATCCGCGCTCGCGCAGTCTTCAACTTCGTGGAAGTCGCGAATATCCCCTATCGGCGACGCACGTCCCTCGCCCCACGGTTTCTCTCCAACCGAAATCTCGAGGCGCTCTACAATGTCGCGCTCGTGCTTCGCGCCTTCGCCCAGGTCCAGGGCGAGTGCCCGGAGGCGGCGCTCGTCGTCGCCGGCTTTGGCAGCCAGCGCGCCATGCTGGAATCGCTCGCTCGCGAACTCGCCTTGCGCAACGTCGTCTTCATTGGCCGAGTGCCGTCGGACGAAATGGGGGCACAGTACGATGCGGCGGACATATTCCTGAATGGTTCGGACATCGACAACATGCCGCTCTCCATACTCGACGCCTTTGCCGCAGGCGTGCCCGTAGTGACGACCGACGCCGGTGGCATTCCGTACGTGGTTCGGAACAACGAGAACGGATTCCTCGTCTCACGAGGCGATCACACGGCCATGGCGCAGGCATGCCTTGACCTGCTTCGGGACGACGCGCTTGCCGTGCGCATAGCCGATAGTGCCCGCAAGGAATGCCTCGATCGCTATGCCTGGCCCGTCGTGGCCGAACAGTGGGAAGCGCTCTACGGCTCTCGGAGCGCGGCGCAGCGATGACGATGGTTGGAGAGTGGGGGGCAAGAGCGATCCTCAAACGGTTCGGCAAGCTTCGTGGGCGGTCGCTCGCCGAACTTCGCGAACGACTGGGCCAGGCAGTCACCGCCGAGTTGGAAATCCGTCGACTCGCATCCACGGTGGGAGAGCTCTCCGATCGCGCATTCTGGTCCCGGTTCGATCCATATGCGCTAGGCCGCGAATCCCAGTCTGCCGAATCACTGCGCGCGCACTTCGCCAGTCGTACCTCCCCGGCCTTCTTCGCAGGGGTACGCGACGGGACATCTGCAGCCGAGTTGAACTCGCCTCGCTGGTCGGAGGAGCGCCTGGAGTTGCTCCTCGCCGCCGACAGGATTCTCGCCGGCACGTACGACCTCCTCGGCTACACCGATCTCTCGTTCGGCAACCCGATCGACTGGCATTTCGACCCCATCAGCAACGTCCGGTCGCCGCGGCAGCATTGGAGCCGGATCCCATACCTGAACGCCGACGTCGTCGGCGACCACAAGGTCATCTGGGAGATCAATCGCCATCAGCACTTTTATGTACTCGGCCGCGCGTTTCAGGTGACCAAGCGCGCCGAGTATGCCGAGAGATTCGTGTTGGACCTGACGTCGTGGATGGACGCGAATCCACCCAAACAGGGCGTGAATTGGGCAAGCACCCTCGAGGTCGCATACCGGGCGATTTCGTGGGTCTGGGCCATCGAATTGTTTCGCGAATCACCGGCGCTCACACCCGCGATTCTTCAGCGTGCGCTCGGCTATCTGTATCTCCATGGTCGCCACGTCGAACGTTACCTGTCGACCTATTTCTCTCCGAACACCCACCTGACCGGCGAAGCGCTCGGCCTGTTGTACCTCGGTACCATGCTCCCTGAGTTTCGCCGGGCCTCGATTTGGCGGACACTGGGTTGGTCCATTCTCGAGAGAGAATTGCAGCGGCAGGTGCTGGAAGACGGAGTCTATTTCGAGCAGGCGACGTACTATCACCGCTACACGGTCGACATCTACCTCCACGGCCTGATCCTCGCCAAGGCGAATGGCGTCGCGATTCCTGCGGCCATGGAGGCGCGCCTTGCTTTGGCAGCTGCCCACTTGGCTGACCTGATGAGGCCTGACGGCACGATCCCCGTCATCGGAGAT
This sequence comes from bacterium, assembly GCA_040005935.1. Lineage (GTDB taxonomy): Bacteria > Gemmatimonadota > Gemmatimonadetes > Gemmatimonadales > Gemmatimonadaceae > AG11. Next base: position 19,121 of record JBDTXZ010000001.1, read on the forward strand.
GACGATGGGGGTCGGCTGGTCCAGCTCGAGGAGCAGAGTTTCACAAATGTCCGCGCCGCCCTCGGCACAGCGTCCGTAGTGCTCGGGAAGCCGGAACTGGCTGCCGTGGCCGGTAGGGCCACCGAGGAAGTTCTCTGGCTGTTGGGTTCAGCCGGCGCGCAGACAGTCGACGCGGCTGGTGTTGGCTCGCCTCCAGCGCATCAGTCTGTCCTTTCGCCAGTTGGTGGCTATGCCATCATGCGTGATGGATGGGGCGCCGCCGCCAACCACGCCATCATCGACTGTGGGCCACTGGGCGCAATGAACTGCGGGCACGCGCATTCGGACGCATTGTCGATTGAAATTACGGTTGCCGGATGTCCCATGATCGTGGACCCAGGCACGTTCACCTATACCAGCTCGGCCGTCGACCGCGACGCCTTCCGCCACTCGGCAGCGCACAATAGCGTCACCGTGGACGGGCAGTCGAGCTCCGTGTCGGCCGGGCCGTTCTCGTGGGGTTTCCGAGCCGATGCTCAGGCGAACGAGTGGTGGGCGGGAACGCTTGTCGACCGCTTGGTGGGAAGCCACCCCGGTTTCCAGCGTCTGCCAGCGTCCGCGATCCATCACCGAGAGGTTCTTTTCGTTCGGGGACAGTACTGGGTCATCATCGATACAGTTCTGAGCATAGGAAAACACGAGGCGGTGGCACACTTTCACACGGCCCTGGGATCGTCGATTGCGCCACTGTCGCCGTCCAGTGCGTGGATCGAAACACCGTGCGCCTCAGGCCGCCGTCGGCTATTTTTCGCTGTTCTAGGGGACGCCGTCACGCTTGATTGGGGGTTGGACTGGGTCTCCCCGGCGTATGGCAGTCGGCAACAGGCGCCGCTCGGCCGAGTTGTGAGTCGAGGCGCCGGTCGTCGAGACATTGTGAGTGTGCTGGTGCCCGCAAGCGATGGTCAGTCGGTGTCCGTCGCCGAAGTGCCCGCCAAAGCGGGACGCGCACTACTCATCGATCGTCCTGATACGCATGACCTCATTCTCTTCGGAGCGGAGGGCGGCGTCAGTGTGGGACAGATGGAGGTTACGGCAAGCACTGCGTTCGTACGGCGTGGTTCGCCGAAGGGCAAGATCGAGGCGATGGCTCTGTTCGGCGGGAGCGCCGGGCTTGTCGCCGGCCCGCTCGAATTTCGGGTGACGACGGGTGCGGAAGCCGTGCGCGGTACGAATGGTTGGTCGATTACGGGCGATGGCCAAGTGAACGAACGCTCGTGATGCGGTGTGCGGTGACAGGCTGGCTGGAATCAAACATTACCAGATTCTCGAGGTTGTAGCATGTGCGGCATCTGCGGAATTGCGCTCTCCTCTCGCTCGGGCGCTGAAGTTCAGCGTTCGACGATAGAGCGCATGCGCGATGTGATGGTGCATCGTGGACCGGACGGTGCCGGGATGTTCGTGAAAGGTCGCATCGGTCTCGGGCACCGCCGCCTCAGCATCGTTGATCCCTTGGCTGGTCACCAGCCCATGGCGAGCGACGACGACGCGGTCCAGATCATCTACAACGGGGAGGTCTACAACCACCCCGAGATCATGAAACGCCTGATCGCCAGCGGCCACTCATACCGCACGCATTGCGATACAGAGACGGTACTGAAGCTGTACGAGGAATTCGGCAGCAGGGCGCCGACTCACCTGCGCGGAATGTTCGCGTTCGCCATCTGGGATTCGCGAAACGACACGTTGTTCATCGCGCGAGACCGGTTTGGGGTAAAACCGCTCTACTACGTCGTCACCGACGATGGCTCGCTCTATTTCGGTTCCGAGATCAAGTGCCTGCTCGCCGCCGGTGCAACTGGCGCGGCGTTCGATCAGACATCACTGCCGGAATATCTCTCCAGCCACTCGACCTTCGGCACCGACACAATGTTCGCCGGTGTTCACAGGCTCGAGCCGGGGCACACGCTCACCTGGCGTGATGGCGAGATCACGATCGAACAGTATTGGGATCTCAGCTTCGCGCACGAAGGCGAGGACACGCGTGATGAAGCCGCGATCATCGCAGAGTATGACGAGATGTTTCGCGAGGCCGTCCGGATGCGCCTCATGGCCGACGTACCCCTCGGCACGTTCCTCTCCGGCGGCATCGACTCCGCGGCGATCACTGCGGTGATGAGCAGCTTGATCGACGAGCCAGTGCGCACCTTCTCGGTCGCCTTTGCCGAGCGCGATGCGAACGAGCTGTATTACGCTCGCTTGGTGGCAGATAAATTCCGCACCGAGCACCGCGAAGTTGTCGTTTCCCCTGCCGACTTCTGGGATGCCCTGCCCCAGATGATCTGGCAGGAAGACGAGCCCATCGCGCATCCGTCGAGCATTCCGCTGTACTTCGTCTCGCGGCTTGCCGCGGAGCATGTGAAGGTGGTGCTCACCGGCGAGGGAAGTGACGAGGTCCTTGGCGGATACAACCGCTACCGCGTCACGATGTACAACATGCGCTTCGGCTCGGCGTATGAGGATTTTGTGAGTGGTGGCGCGCGCTCGCTCATTCGTGGCGCGATCGGATCGCTTCCGCGCGCATCGCGGATCCGGCAAAAGTTGTCGCGCACGTTCCTCACGCTGCCTGCCGACGTGACAACGTTGTACATGGATAATTTTGCTGTCTTCTCGCGTCAGCGGCTCGACGAATTGTGGTCGCCTGCAATGCGCCAGATGGTTGGCGCACTCTCGCCGTATGCCACCGCAGAACGATACTACGAGGCCAGTGACGCGGGCTCCCTGCTGAACAAGCTGCTGTACGTCGACACGAAGACCTACTTGCATGAGCTGCTCATGAAGCAGGATCAGATGAGCATGGCGGCGTCGATTGAAAGTCGCGTGCCGTTCCTGGATCATCATCTCGTCGAGTTCGCGGCGCGCATGCCTGAGAACATGAAGGTGCGCGGGATGACCACGAAGTACGTGCTTCGAAAGATCATGACCGGCGTGCTGCCGCCAGAGATTCTGACGCGCCGCAAGATGGGTTTTCCTGTACCCGTCGGCGCGTGGCTGCGCGGTCCGTATCGCCATGTGCTCGATGAGTTCGTGCTTGGTCCACGCGCCTTGGCGCGCGGCCTCTTCGACGAAACGGCACTGCGTCGTCTCGTTGCGAGCCATACGTCAGGTGAACAGAACCATTCCGAGCGGCTCTGGTCGCTCATCAATCTCGAGATCTGGCAGCGCATGCAGTTCGATGGCGAGCCGCTTGAAGATCTCCGCTCCGCCATCGCCCGCCCTGCCGCCGTTTCCTTCGCAATGTCTGCGTAATGTCGTCCTGAGCCGTAGGCGAAGGACCTGCACGCGCTGTTGCGCAGTGAAGGCGCGGGTCCTTCGCCGCGCTTCAGACGACAGATTCTCGCCAATCGCCTTCTCTCACTTTAGAAATGTCGAACTCCGTTAGCGTTTTTGGTCTAGGCTATGTGGGCTGCGTGAGCGCAGCGTGTCTCGCGCGCGAAGGACATACCGTCGTTGGCGTAGACGTCAGCCGCAGCAAGGTGGACATGATCCAGCGCGGTATGGCGACGATCGTCGAGAACGGCATCGGCGAGCTCGTGTCCGAAATGGTCACCGCGGGAACACTCACTGCCACGACCGATGTCGCCGACGCAGTGATGCGAACGGAGATTTCGCTCGTCTGCGTCGGCACCCCGAGTCAGGCAAACGGCGGCCTCGACCTCACGTATGTGCGTCGCGTCGCCGCGGAGATTGGTGCGGCGCTCAAGAACAAGAGTGCGTGGCATGTCGTTGTCATTCGCAGCACCGTGTTGCCCGGTACCACGGCGGACATTGTCACGCCAATTCTCGAAGCGGAGTCGGGCAAGAAAGCTGGCGTGGATTTCGGTGTCTCGATGAATCCCGAATTCCTGCGCGAAGGCACGTCCATCAAGGATTTCGACGATCCGCCCTTCACCGTAATCGGCGCAGCAGACGACCGCACCGCGAAGACCGTCGGCTCACTCTACCAGGGGCTCACGGCACCGGTGCGCGTCGTGCCGCTCGCTGTCGCCGAAATGGTCAAGTACGCGTGCAACAGCTTTCACGGGCTCAAGGTCGCCTTCGGCAACGAAATCGGGAGCATCTGCAAGGCGCTCAACGTGGACAGCCACGAAGTCATGCGGATTTTCTGCGAAGACACAAAACTCAACATCGCTGCCACGTACCTTCGCCCGGGCTTTGCGTTCGGTGGCTCGTGCTTGCCGAAAGATCTTCGTGCACTGTCCTATCGCGCCCGGCAGCTCGACGTCGAGACACCGGTGCTCGCCGCCGCGCTCTCGAGCAACGAGAAGCAGATCTCGCGCGCCTTCGACATGGTTCGCGCCACGGGCTGTAAGCGTGTGGGCGTGCTCGGCCTCGCATTCAAGGCGGGCACCGATGATCTGCGCGAATCGCCAATCGTCACGCTCGTCGAGCGGTTGATCGGCAAGGGCATGCAGCTCGCGATTTATGATGGCCACGTCTCGCGCGCGAACCTCATTGGCGCCAACCGCGAATACATCGAGAACGAGATTCCGCACATCTGGTCGTTGATGCGCGACTCCGTGGAGGAGGTCGTCGAGTTCGGCGACGTCGTCGTGATCGGGAACGGCACCAAGGAGTTCCGCGACATTCAGCCGACACTGCGCGATGGCCAGATGGTCGTCGATCTGGTGCGTGCGTTTGGGTCGCGCGCATCGCAGGGATTGTATCAGGGCATTGCTTGGTAGCGATGCGCATTCTCTGGGTCAAAGCGGGAAAGATCCTTCCGGTCGATACCGGGGGGCGAATCCGTTCGTACAACATCCTTCGTCACCTCGCGGCGCGGAACGACACGGTCTTTCTCTCCTATTACCCGGGCGCGCGCGACGAAGAATACGAACGCGAGCTGGGCGAAGTCTTTCCCGGCGCGATCACGTTTCCGGCCGGGGCACCACATGGCCTGGCCGCGCAGATGCTGCATTACGCACTTCGTGTCCCACGCGGCGCGCCATACGCCGTGTCGAAATTCACGTCGTCGTCGGTGCAGCGATCCGTGCTCGACATCATCGGCGATTTTCATCCGGACGTCGCAGTGTGCGATTTCCTCTCGGCATCGCTCAACTTCCCCGATCCGCTCCCAATTCCCTCCGTGCTCTTTCAGCACAACGTCGAACACGCGCTGTGGGATCGGCAAGCAAGGCATGAAGCCAATCCGGCAAAGAGGGTGGTCTACACGATGGAAGCGGCGAAAATGCGCCGCTACGAACGAGCCACTGTGGCGCGCTTTCATCACGTCGTCGCTGTTTCGGAGAATGATCGTTCACTGATGTCCGTGATGACGGACCCATCGCATCTCACCGTCGTTCCAACGGGAGTGGACGTCGCGGCATACAAGTCGGACGCCGATAGCGGACACGATCACAGTGTGATGTTCCTCGGCTCCATGGATTGGCCCGCGAACATCGACGGCGTCGAGTTCTTCTGCGAGGCGATCTGGCCGCGCATCATCGCTGCCGTGCCCGACGCAACATTTCACGTCGTCGGTCGCAATCCCCCGCGTCGAATCACTCGTCTCGCATCGGAGTCGGTGAAGATCGTGGGCGGTGTGAAGTCGGTCATCCCACATTTGCGCGAATCGCCGGTGTTCGTTGTACCACTCCGTATTGGTGGTGGCACACGACTCAAGATCTACGAGGCAATGGCGGCCGAACGCGCCATCGTCTCAACCACTGTCGGCGCTGAAGGCCTCGACTATCGCGAAGGTACCGACCTGCTGCTCGCTGACGACGCGACCGCGTTTGCCGACAACGTCATCGCGCTGCTCCGCGATCCCGTTCGTCGTCGCGCGCTCGGCAGTGCTGCTGGTGAAACGGCCGCGCGGTTCGATTGGTCAGCCGTCTCGCTCGAATTCGAAACCGTGTTGCGCCGAGCGATCGATGACTTTTCGTCGCGCGCCAGTCCGCTCCTCGCACCGGCCTGACGTGCGCGCCATTATCCTGGACGGAAACGAGAATCAATCCGTCGCCGCCACCAGGTCGCTCGCACGTGCCGGGTATCGAGTCACCGTCGGTTCAACTGAGTCCTGGTCCAAGGCGGGTTGGTCGCGGTCCGCCGCTGATTCATTCACCTATCCGTCGCCCGGATCGGATCCCGATGGGTTCGTCAAGCGAATCGCGCGCGAGCTCGAGCGCGGTGGGCCCGCCGTTGTATTGCCGATGACCGAGTCGTCGACGATTCCCGTCTCCCTCCATCGCGAAGAGATCGAAGCAGCAGGTGGAAAGATGTTGCTGCCGCCGCACGACGTACTGCTTCGCGTATTCGACAAGAGCGGGATGACAGAGCTCGCACGTTCGCTCGGCATTGCGGTTCCGCGCACGTGGGTGGTGGAGGCAGGCGCCGACGCCGCAACGCTCGCAGGTGAGCTGCCTTATCCCGTCGTACTCAAGCCGAATGTGTCGCAGCAGCGAACGTCGTCTGGTGGATCTGCGCCGACCGGCGCTCCTGCGTACGCGACAAACGCGCAGCAGTTCGCCAACACGCTTGCTGAGCTCCGGGCGCGGTGCAGTTCGGTGCTCGTTCAGGAGTTCGTAGTCGGAACAGGAGCGGGATACTTTGCACTTATGCGAAGTGGCGACCTGCGAGGTGAGTTCGCGCACCGTCGTATTCGCGACGTACGTCCGACTGGTTCTGGCAGCGCGCTGCGCGAAAGTGTCACACCCACGCCGGCGATTCGCGACGCGTCGTTGAAGTTGTTGCGCGCCGTTGGATGGCACGGCGTCGCGATGGTCGAGTTCCGCTTGCGCCCCGATGGTACTCCGGTGTTTCTCGAGGTGAACGGCCGATTCTGGAACTCCCTCGCTCTCGCGGTGCACGCGGGCGTCGACTTTCCCCTTGGCGTGGCAAAACTTGCCGAACATGGCGATGTCGAGCCGCTCGCGGCAGGTCGTCCCGGCGTGCGCTGTCGCTGGTTTCTGGGAGACGCGCGACATCTTGTCTCGGTGTGGCGCGGCGCGCCTGCTGGCTATCCCGCGGCCTTTCCCTCTCGCATCGGTACGACGCTCGCAGAACTCATCCCTTCGCTCGGCACGAAGCACGATAATTTTTCGCTCAGCGATCCGATGCCTGAGGTTGGAGACTGGCTGCACTTCTTCGGGCGCAAGCTGCCGCGCGCGCTCGCTGGAAAGCTCAAGGGAGGCGACGCGTGATCAAGGCGGCGCTCCACGTGCACAGTACATACTCCGACGGCGAGTTCACGCTGTCGGAGTTACGAGAGAAGTTTCTTGCCGCGGGTTGCGCGCTTGTCGGCATGGCCGATCACGCGGACGCGTTCGACGCAGAAAAGGTTCGTGATTACATCGACGAGTGCGCGCGTCTCTCCGACGACCGCTTGCGCTTCATGCCCGGACTGGAGTTCGGCTGCGTCCAGCGCATGCACATCGTCGGTTATGGTGTCACCGCACTCATCGACTCGACGGATCCCGCCACTGTGATCGCGCACATTCGCTCCGAGCGCGGGGTGGCCGTGATCGCGCATCCTCCCGCCGCACTCTTCGACCTCATCGAAAACCTGGAACTCCTGCCCGATGGCATCGAGGGGTGGAATTCGAAGTACGATGGCCGTTATGCGCCGCGACCCGAAACGTTCGAACTCATCGGCCGCCTCCAGGTTCGACGGCCGCCATTGCGCGCCTTTTACGGACAGGACCTGCACTGGCGCAAGCAATACGCAGGTCTGTTCAACCTTGTCGACGTTCCTGCTGCCGAGCAGACTATGGTGCTCGATGCGCTTCGGCAGGGCGCGTTCGAGGGTGGTACGGAGACTGTTCGGCTACCATCGGATGGACGCCTTTCACCTGGCCTCATCGAGAAGTTCGCCCTCATCAACGCGCGATCGCAGCGATTCCGGAATGCCGTACGCTCGGTCAAGAAACTCATGGGCGGCGCGTTCAAGCTTCTCCCCACGTCGGCAAAGGCGCAGCTGAGGCGCTTCTTTTGAGCGCCGCGCTCGAGTCGACCGCGTTCCTCATGTACCACGAACTCGAACGCGCGGGTCGGCCGCTCTGCTCCACTGAGCCTGGGTACGTTCGGTACGTCGTCACGGAAGACGACTTCCGCGCGCAGATGGATCATGTTGTCGCAACCGGTAAGCGCGGCTTGGGCGTGTCAGCGTGGCTGGACGCCGACGACGCTTCCGCGGCGCGAACAGTCGTCCTCACCTTTGACGACGGCTGCGAAACGGATCTCATCGCGGCCGCGCCACTGCTCGAGGAGCGCGGGTTCGGTGCGACGTGCTACCTCACCGTGAATTTTCTCGATCGTCGCGGCTATCTCACTCGCGCACAGGTGCGCGAACTCGCCGCAGCAGGCATCGAAGTCGGCTGCCACTCGATGTCGCACGCGTACCTGAGCGACCTCGACGACGTCGCGTTGCATCGCGAAATCGTGCAGTCCAAGCACGAGCTCGAGTCGATCTCCGGCGTCGCGATCCGATCCTTTTCGTGCCCGGGCGGCCGCTATGACGATCGCGTTCTACCCATGGCTCGGGCGGCGGGCTACGACAGCGTGACGACGAGCAAGGCCGTGTGGAATGTGCACACACACCCCGCGGACCTCCTCGGCCGCATCGCGATCTTGCAGGACACGAGCATGGAGCGCTTCGTCGCCACCCTGAGCGGCCGTGATATTGGCGCGCGAAAGCTGCGCGACTCGGCGCTCACGGCCGCGAAATCCATACTCGGCAACTCACTGTACGAGAAGCTTCGCAAGACCGTGCTCGGCTAGCCAGCCAGGCTCGCGATTTCTGCGTCAGCAGGCAGCGCCAGATACCCGTTCTTCAGCGCTTCCATCCAGAGATCCAGCACCAGCACGCGCCACAGGAAATGGCTGTGGTCACGCCGCCCGCTTACATGCTCGCGCACGAGGCGCAGCACGCTTGCGTGATCCACGTACTCGTACACACCGCGCTCCTCACGCACCAGCGTGTCGAGCC
>JBDTXZ010000002.1:0-23273 GCA_040005935.1 bacterium
TCACGATGGACCGCCGGTTCCTTCCCAGCGACGACGTCTTCTTCCTGCGCATCAAGGGCGAGTCGATGATTGGCCGAGGAATCTTCGCGGACGATTACGTGTTGATCTCGCCCTCCACTCGCGCCAAGGATGGCGACATCGTCGCGGCGCGGCTCGGCGAGGACGCGACGATCAAGACGCTTACGCATCGCGGCGCGACCATCGTTCTCGAACCGGCGAATGACTCTGAGCGCGCCATCGAGGTCGGCCCCAGAGACGACTTCGCCGTGCTCGGCGTGGTGTGCGGCGTATTCCGCCCCTTCATGGAGCAGACGCTGCAGCCCAATCTGCCAGTTCAAGCGGACTCCAACATCAATTAGCACAAGAGCGGAGCAGGTCCTTCGCCGCTCAGTCGTTCGAGCGCAGCGAAGGACCTGCTCTTTTTTGTGTCAGGGAATGATGTCGGGGTTCGCGGGGAGCGGCTTGTTCTCGTCCGCGCCTTGCTTTTTGTCCGCGCGCTCCTTGTCCTTGCGCTCGCGAATTCGTTTTACCGCCGTCTTGAATTCGTCGTCGTGGAACGCAGCGTCTGCATGCAGGAGGAGGTCGGCACGGCGCGATGTCACGAGTCGATCGGCGATCGTTTCGCCGGGATTGCCTTGAATGCGGAGTGGCAGCGCAGCAAGCACGGCACTCGGAATCGCAAACTTGCCCAGATAGATCTTGTTCCCGTCGATGCCCCATTTCTGGCCGTTCTTTCCTTCGTACGTCCAGTCGCCCGGCGCCTTGCCGGCCAGTGCTCGGGCTTTCGCCACCGAATCGTTGTACGCATAAATGCTCGCGCGCACCGCACTGTCCACGCGCTCGGCGTGCGTCTTGGGGGCGGGAAAGAATTCGTGCGGATCGTTCGCGAGTCGCGGGTCGGGGTCGCCGGGCACAATTCCCGTCGTCGCCGTGATCTCCCCTCCTCGCCCGCGTCCTCCAACGACACCGCCCGGCGTTCCTGCAGTTGGCGGCGCTGGCGGTGCGATGGCATCGGGAACGCGCGCCGGCGCGACGAGGCCTCGCGATGGCTGTGTTGCCTTCGCAGCTGGACCCACCGAGTCACGCGCCCCCGATGCACCTCCTTTTGGAGCAACGCCAACGTACGCGATCTTCTCAGGCGTAGGAGACGGAGCGCGCGGCGTGCCAAGACTCGAAAAATCGTAGTGGAACGCCGCGTTCAGAATCGCGAAGGCCACGCCAATGTGAATGGCGATAGACAACAGCAACGGAGCCGGTTCGCGACGTTTCCTCATTAGACGACGCCCACAGTCATGTTGGCGAGCACGCGACCTGCCCGTTGCGCCGCTTCTGCGATGCGTGCAGGGGACTGGATGAAGGAGATACGAAAGAACCCCTCTCCGCCAGCGCCAAACGCGGAACCCGCCATGACGACCACCCCTTCCTCGTCGAGCAGACGATCCGCGAAGGCTGCGGAGGGGACACCTTCGGGAAGCTTGATCCAGAGATACATAGTTGCGAGTGGCACTTCGCAGGCAAAGCCGGCGGCGCGGAATGCCGCGACCGACGCGTCGCGTCGCTCCTTGAAGATGGCAACGTTCTTCGGGACGAACGTTTCCCAATTCTCGAGGGCGGCAACGCCAGCGGCCTGCACTGCCATGAACTGCCCTGTGTCGACAAACGACTTCACTTTTGCGAGCGCGGCCGCAACCTCCGGACGAGCCACGGCCCACCCGCACCGCCATCCCGTCATGTTGTACGTCTTGCTGAGCGAGTGGAATTCGATCGCGACGTCGCGCGCGCCGTCGACCTCGAAGATGCTGGGCGGCACATAGCCATCGAACGCCATCTCGGAATAGGCGTTGTCGTACGCCAGCAGGATATCGTGCTTGCGGCAGGTCTTGACGACGCGCTCGAGGTACTCCATCGGCGCGACGGCGGCCGTTGGATTGTTCGGATAGTTCAGGTACAGGATTCGCGCGCGGTCGAGTACGTCCGTCGGAATCTCGTCGAGCTCGACGAGGAACTTGGTTCGCGGACGAAGGGGATAGCGATACGCCTCACCCCCTCCCAGGAGGGTTCCACCCTGATAGGCGTTGTAGCCAGGCTCAGGAATGATTCCCACCGCGCCCGGTTCCATGTAGACGAACGCCAGGTGTGAGATGCCCTCCTTGGACCCAACGAGCGGTACGACTTCCGTCATCGGGTTACACGTCACCCCGAAACGCCGCTGCATGAATGCACTAATCGCTTCACGGTACGGGTAGTAGCCCATGCCGAAACCGTAGCGACTCATGGCGGGCTCGGTGACGGCCGCTTCGACACGGGCGAGCGCTTCGGCAGGGGGCGCGAGGTCAGCGTCGCCGGCGCCGAGATCAATCACATCGACCCCGCGCTCGAGGAGCTCGCGCTTACGCTGTGGGATTGTCGCGAGCGGATACTCGGGAAGTGCTGCGAAACGACTTCCGAACGGTGGCACTATTCGTCGCTGGTGACAGGGTTGCTGACTCGGCTCACGCCGGCGATCTCCACTTCTACCACATCGCCCGGTGCGAGGGTCCCAACGCCCTCCGGCGTTCCCGTGAGAACGAGGTCGCCTGCCTCGAGCGTCATGATGCCGGAGATGTACGACAAAATCGCGGGAACGTCGAAGATCATGTCGGCGGCGCTGCCCTGCTGGCGAACGGAGCCGTTGACCCGCGTCGTCACGGTCAGCGACGACAGATCCGCGGGCGCGGCGCCCATTGGTCCTAGCGCACAAAAGGTGTCGAATCCTTTCGCGCGCGTCCACTGCCCGTCGGACTTCTGAAGATCACGCGCGGTCACGTCATTCGCCGCGACAATTCCCGCAATTGCCCCCCGCGCCGTCTCGGCACTTGCCTTCTGCAACCGCTTGCCGACGACGACTCCTATCTCCCCTTCGTACTCCACTTGCTTCGACACCGTTGGCATCCGGATGGATGCCCCGTTGCGAATGATGCTGGAGGGTGGTTTGAGAAACAGCAGCGGCTCCTTCGGGACATCATTGCCGAGCTCTTTCGCGTGGGCCGCGTAGTTGCGGCCGACGCACACGATTTTCGAGGGTGAGAGATTGGGCATCGTGGAACTTAATAGACCCCAACCGACGTGCTCACCCTGCGATCGCGGTCGTGGCTCATCGACCCCGCGCTGCCGCGATCGACTTCAGGGACTCGATGGCCGCTCTTCGTGCCTCGCCTCTGGGCGCGGTGGCCGCTCTTCCTGCATCGCATCTGCACCGAAGCGGTTTCGAAGGCGCGGGACCAGAATGTCCCTCCACACATCGGACAGCACGGCAACGAGCGAATCGGCACTGTCCGCGTCTGCTGAAGGGCCGACGCTCACAGTGAGTGTTCTCGTTCGGCGATCGCGGCCAGTTCCCACTTCTTCCACCCGAATGAGGTCGGAGCGAGGACGAAGCATCGCTGTTGCCGCGATGCCCGCTCCTCTTGCACGTCGCGAGAGTTCCCCATTCGCCATGAGCCCAACCCACAGGCGCTCGACTTCGCTCGTGATCGCGTCCATTTGCTGATCTGTCGTGTACCTCCAGGCAGCGCTCAACCCCGCACCTCGCCATTACGGTGTTGTCAGCAAGAGCCAACGCGGGTCGCATTGGCGCCTGACCTTACAACCTCGCGCTTTACGCAACGGAGAGAGGTCACACCATGGGCAGTCACACGATCGTTCCGCGCTCATCGATCGATTGTTTCATGCTGAACTCCCTCACGTTCGGTTTAGCCACGATGCCCGCTCGAGCTTTTTACGTCTCGACGAAGAGTGCGTAACGCCGTCTGTAAGGCGGCGACGACCACACGCACGCCCCCAGCATCACGAACCGCGGATGCCGTCAATCCTGTGTAGCGCTTCATCATGTTCCGAAGGGACGTGTCCGAGGGATAGTCGAGCCCCAAGGCGATGGACTCGATCGTTCGGGGCGTGGTTTGCAGAAGCTCGGCGGCTACGGCAAGTCGGCACCACGCGATAAGTTCCTGCGGCGGCGGAGCGTGCGCCAGTGCGCAATGGTTCACTAACGTCTTACGGTGATAGCCCAGCGCGTCCGCGAGGTCAGCGACGCGTTGTGTATCTGGATACGCCGTGACCTGCGCGATAAATGGCCAAAGCGTTTCGGGCACGATGGTCTTGAGCGCTGAGGCGGCTCGTTCTCCGACACGCGCGCGCTGCGCCGATTCGAGAATTGCCCGTAATGTGTAGCCCGCGTCATCAACGCCTTCGAATACGAGTTCGTTCACTCCTGCCAGGACGAGCGCACGAATGTCTGCGGTGTGTTCAACTCCGGCGCGGCAGCATCCGACAATTGGTGGTGCGCTGTCCGTCGCACACATACGGGTGAGGGCGTCCGACACCGAGCGTCCGTCGATGTCGCGTGGTTCGACGAGTACCGCGGCGATCACACCCGTCGTGGTGGTCATGACGTGCTCGAGCTCGGCCACTCGTTCGATGAACTGCACGTGATGACGATCTCTTAGCGCGGAGCGAAGTCGTCCACGTGCCGCAACACCGAGCACGAGAGCAAGGACGACGCTGACTCCGCTGGGCATTTCGTTCACGTGCCCGTGGGCTAACGGTCGGTCCCTATGCATGACGATCGCGGCGTGCAACGGCGACTATGTGTAGCGCTCCTAATTCCCGGAGCGCTCCATGTCGCGTCTCATCACGCGGTTCGTCCCAGTGCTGCTCGTCCTCGGCCTTGCCGCATGCAGCAACCCCACGTCCCCGGCCGGCCGACCGCTTCGCCCAAGTACCGCTACTGTGTCGCACGACGTGGTTCCCGACACGACCTGCCGGAGTGGCTATGGCGTCGGACAGGCCCGCTGTGGTACGTGACCCTTCAGACTCCGGCGAGATGTCGCACCTCGAGCGCGACGGTCTCAATCCTTGGTGAGAGTGCGCGCATGCGTGGCCGTTCATCCGGCACGCGTGCGGACTCCATCGTGTGATGCACTATTTCATGGTAGCCAAACTGCTCGGCAATCGCTCTCGCACGCGCGCGGAATATCTCGACGTAGGCACCATCATGCAGGATCTGGTGCGCGCGAGAGAGATCGAGCGCAACCGACGCAGCGTCATACGGCGCCGCGGTGCTCGCGCTGCCTGCGACAAATTCTGCAGTGATGGCGTCAATGATATCTCGGCGGCCCAGCCGCGCTGCGGCCATGGCGAGTCCGCCCACGGCCGGCAGGCGAATGCGCTCCGCAGGGTTGCGGGCGAGTACCGAGAGAAAGGCGGACAGCGCGATGTCTGGGTGACCTGCATCCAGAAAGAGCTGGCCAATACTTCCGAGCGCATTGGCTTCGAGTGCCGCGTCCTTGTCGGCGCGCAAAAACGCTTGCCACCCGTGCGCAACGGCCGCGTCGAACAGTTGCGCCTTTGCCGCCACCACCATCAACGCGTGGTGCGCTGTTGATGCGAGCCGATTCAGTCCCGCACGCTCAGCCACCGCAACCGCGCGCCGACCATGGCGTCGCGACTCGGGAAAGTTGCCGCGCAAACGCGCGAGGATGGCGCGTCCATTCAATGCGCGCGCACGCAATTCGTCGGAGTCGGTGCGGCGCGCCATCCGCGCAACACGCCGGTAACGTTCGTCGGCGACATCGAGCTCACCTCGCTTCCATGCCAGGCGCGCACGCACGGCTTCGATCCGCGCGCGCTCCAGCGGCGACATCGCATCTGCGGCGGCGACATACGCGGCAAGAATTGCGTCGGATACTTCGAGGGCGCCTGCGTCCTCGATGGCTTCGCAGAAAATGCGCAGCCGGCTTTCCAGCGAAAGTGCGTCGAGCACCGTCGGCGGATCGGTATTGTGTCCGAGTTCCCACGCCGCATCGCCGATTACGTCGCGAACCGCGCGTGCAATGGTTTCCAGATAGCTTGCGCGATGGGCCGCTGGCAGCATCGCGGCATGTTCGAGCAATGCGCCGACGTTCAACCAGCTTCCGTCATCTGCGTCCAGCACCTGCGCGCTCCTCTTGTTAACCACGCGGTACGCGTCAAGGACACTAGTCGAACGGGCCTGCGGCGGCGTATTCATTGTCTGAAGCTCTTGGAACCGGCGCTTGCACACAAGGGTTCAACGCACGTACCCATCTTGATCTTTCCTCCCTCATGTCGCGAATTGAGCTAGGCATTGCCCACGGTGTAATGCGAATGCCGCAAACCATCGTGGCGGCATGCTTTCGAGGCCGACCGGAGCGTAGGTGGCTCGAATCACTTCGCAGCGCCGGACTCGAGCTGACTTTTATCGACTCGCGCGTTGACGTCGTAGCGAACGTGCTTGCGGAGCGGCCGCGTGTGGTCGTGTTACCGGCCTCCGACGCGCGCGGTGTCGGCTGTGCTCCGCTTATCGCGCGGTTGCGCGACAAGGCGCCCGATATACGCGTGCTACTGCTCCTCCCGATTGGATCGCCAGGTCCGGGCGTCGCCGAGGCGATGCGGGCGGGAGGCGAGCCGGTATTCTTTCGCTCCAAGTCGGAGTTGCTTGCCTACATCGCCAGCGATGGTCAGGCGGACCTGGTTTCTGAGCAGGATCACGACGCAATCCGCTCGCTCGTTGGCGACAGGCATGCGCCGGCGCTCGCGGACGTACTTGTCTTCTGCGCGGTTCACGCGCACAGGCCGTTAGGCGTGAACGAGCTCGCGATTTCTTACGGGCTGTCGCGCCGTGCGTTCACGCGTCGGGCGCGCATTGCAGCGTGGCCAACGCCGGTCGAGCTGATCGAATGGGGACGCCTGCTTCGCGCGAGCATCGTGCAATGGCGTGCGTCGGCCAGTTTGATGGCGCTGGCGCACGCATCAGGATTCAAGAACCCGCTGGCGTTGCGACGCGCGGTGGCGCGCCGGCTCATGCAACGCGTGGGCGTACCACACGAATTATCGCCAATCCGTGTTGGTACCGCGCTTGGGCGCCGTCTCGACGACCTCGCGCTCGTTGCGAGGCAACGCGTGACCGTCTAGCGCGGCTCGCCTGCCATCAGGCAACGCGCGCGAGGCCATAGAATGTTCGCACCTGTTCGACGAGCACCGCCCACCGTCCGATCACGCGTCGCGCCTCGGGAAGCGCCTCGAGCAAGCCGCGGCCATATCGCTTCGTCACGATTCGCGAATCGCCGATGACGACGACACCGCGATCCGTGGCCGTGCGTATGAGCCGCCCAAAGCCTTGTTTCAACCGGAGCGACGCGTGCGGCAGCATGTATTCCGAAAATGGGTCTCCTCCGCGCGCCGAGATTGCCTCGCACTGCGCAGCTGTCACCGGCTCGGTCGGCACGCGAAATGGAAGCTTGGCGATGATCAGGCCACGCAGCGCGTGACCGGGTACGTCGACCCCTTCCCAGAACGATGCGGTGCCTAAGAGAATGGCCTGGCCCGAATCGCGGAACCGCGATAAGAGGGCGTCGCGACTCTCTTCCCCGTGCACGAGCAATGGCCACCTCCGCTCGATGCCACGCGCACGCAATTCCGTTGCAAGTTGTCGGACCTCACGATGGCTCGTAAAGAGCACAAACAGCCCGCCATCGGATGACTCCGCGACGTCAAGCACAATGCGTGTGATGGCATTCCGGTGCGCGTCCGCGTCGACGTTCGGTGCAGGAACATCGGACGGAATCACGAGCAGTGATTGCGTCTCGTAGTCGAATGGCGACGGGAAGACTGCCGTCGTCGGCGCGAGGTCTGCGTCATCGAGGCCCAGTCTCGCGGCCAGGAAATCGAATCGATGCGCATCGGACGCCACATCGCCCGACGAAGCCGTCAGCGTTGCACTCGTGACGATCGTGCTATCCAGGCGCTTGAACAGGTCGTCGCGCAGGATCGGCGCGAGATCGAGCGGCACGCTCGACAACGCCACTGATTTCTCGCGCCCGCGCACCTCGACCCAGCGAATGCTGTCGTCATCCGGTGGCGGCGCAAGCGCTCGGCGCAAGCCGTCGCCAGCGCTCTGCAATCGTCGGCTGACAGAACGCAATTCGTTCATCAGTGGGGCGAGTTCCTCGTCGAGCTTGACGCTTCCCTCGATGCGGTCGCGTACCAGGCCAAGACCTTGATTGAGCAACTCGATCTCGCCGAGTGTGTCTTCGAGCGAGAGTCGGAGCCCGGCCTTCCAGATGGCGTGCGACGCGAAGGCTTGCGTAAGACGAACCACCGGCTGGCCAGCCTCCTCGATGAACGTATCGAGAAGATCGAACAGCAACTCGCTCTTCTGGCGCAACGCATTCACCGCCGGAGCGAGCTTTGCCTCGAGGAGATCGAGACTTGCCGTGCTCAGTAAGTCCTTGCTGGCCGCGAGGCGCATTGCCAGCGCCGGGAGTAATCCCTTGCCGCGACGGTCGAGCCGGCCCATCAAACGCTGGAGTCCTCGACGCGTGACGGTACTGCCGAGGTGCGAGGCCGCAGCGTCTTCGAGATGATGACCTTCGTCCACCACCAACCGGCCGTACGCGGGAAGCACCGCCGCATCATCCCAATTCTGCGCGGCGCGGCGCACGGCGAGATCCGATAAGAGCAAGTGATGGTTGACGACGATGACGTCCGCCTCGGCTGCATGACGTCGTGCCGCGAAGACAAAACACTTCTCGAAGTGTTCGCACTTTACGCGCGTGCATACATCCGGCTCAGCGGACACTTCGTCCCATACCTCTGGGCGCGGCGGCATCGGAAGATCGGCGAGCGATCCATCAGACGTGCGCGCGGCCCACGCGGCCAGCGTATTGAGCTCTGCCGCCATGCCATCCTCGAACAACTGCGCTGCGCCGCCGACAGCCTGCTCGAGACGCGCCTTGCAGAGATAGTTGCGCCAGCCCTTCAGGAGCGCGAAGCGGACCTTCTGGTCCGTGAGTGCCAGCGCGAGGAATGGCAGGTCTTTTCCGACCAGTTGCTCCTGCAGGTTGATCGTATTCGTCGACACGACGGTGCGTTCGCCATTCGCCGCGGCCCAGCGTAGCGCGGGCACGAGATAGCCGAGTGATTTACCGACACCCGTGCCAGCTTCGAGCAATGCCACGCCACCTTCGTTGTAAACGCGGGCGATTGTCGCGGCCATGGCGCGTTGGCTCGCGCGATCTTCGTAGCGCGTGTGTTGCTTGGCGATCGCGCCGTCCGGCCCTAGGTCATGTGCGATCGCCTTTGGGTCGAGCCGCGTCTGCTTCTCCGTGAGCGGCACTTCGACGACGACGTAGAGCTTTTTCGCGTCGTTGTCGATGATGCCGAATCCGATCCCTTCCTCGTGCATCCTCGCGGCAACGTCGTAGTCGGCGCCAGAGGGCTCCAGGAGCCCCGACGGATGGTTGTGCAGGAGCATCTCACCACGTCGCGCAAACCCCGGGAGGGCGAGGACACTGCCGACGTCGCCACGAGCGACCACGCGTGCCGTGAGCACGACACCGTCCTCGTCAATGGCGGAGACAAAACACACTTCTCGTCCACCAGCCATCCGAATGGCCGCGCGCATTGCCGCGGACGCGGACGCGGCAATCCTGTTGGTCGACGGGGGTTTGGGAGCGGGGCGAGGCACCCCTGAAGATACACCGAAGGGCCCAAGCCCGGATAGCGGGAGGCCTAGGTCTTCAGAGGCTTCTTCTTGGCGGCTGGAAACAACACGTTGTTGAGGATCAGCCGATAACCCGGACTCGATTTGTGCAGCGACAAGTCAGTCGGCGGATTACCGATGGCGTGTTGCGGATCCTCAGGATCGTGTCCGCCAAGGAATGTCCAGGTACCCTTCCCGTAATCGCCATGGATGTACTTCACCCATGGCGCGCCTTCTTCGGTGGCGAGGATGATGTCGCCCGGCTTCAAGGTGGCTTTCGTGAAGCTCGTCGTCACGCCGTAATAGTCGTTCACGACACTGCGATGATCTTGAACGAGCATGCTCGGGACGGGGTCGAACTTCGCCGAAAAATTGAAGAGCGTAAACGTGCCCAGCGGCTGTCGACGGCCCGGCACGTTCACCTGATGTCCGTCGATGTCGCTCATCGAATTCACGAACGGCGAATGCTCGAGATGCGCGTCCTTGAACGCGAGCGAACGTTTCCAGTTCATGCGGGAATCGGCGTCTGGATCCATGGGCGATCCATCGGCGAACTCCCCCGCGATGTCGACATCGTGGCCGGCAATCGCCAGCTCGATTGTCTCCGTGGCGCCGCACATGGCAAACAGGAATCCGCCACGCTCGACGAACGCCCGAATGCGCTCCGCCACATCCTTCTTGAGGCCAGGAACGCTGGCATACCCCAGCTTCTTCGCCATGGACGCGTTCTTGCCGACCATGTCGCGAAACCACGGTGCATCGCGATAGCCGAGCTGGAACTTGTTGAATTGCCCGGTGAAATCTTCGTGGTGCAGGTGGAGCCAGTCATACTTCGTAAGATCGCCCTGCTCTACCTGCTCGTCGTAGATCGGCGTGAAGTCGATGCCGGCGTACTTGAGCGCGAGCGTGACGGCGTCGTCCCACGGCTGCGCGTCGGGCGGTGTGTACACGGCAATGCGCGGCGCCTTCTCGAGCGGAACGCTTTCCATGTTACCACCTGACATTTCCTTGCGAATCGACGCGAGCTGCGCGTCGTTCACCGGTTCTGTCGAGATGCCATCGAGCGCGGCGCGCCGCCGTAGTTCGGGTGCATCGGGCAGCAGAAACGAACCGCCGCGAAAGTTGAGCAGCCACTCGGCCTGCACGCCGGTTTTCATGGCGTTGTACGTAAGGCCGTACGCCTTGAGGTGGTTGGTCTGGCCGTCATCCATGGGAATGAGCAGCCGTTGTGCGCGCGATGTGGTGAGCGGCGCAGCGAGCAGCAACGCCAGGACGGCAATGCGCTGAGATACCGACGAAGACGTCATGAGCCCGGAGGAACCGCGCCGCGTACGAGTTCGAGCTCGCGCCGCGCTTGAGGAAGGAGCGCGCTTTGCGGCGCACTGAGAATGAGATGCTCAAGGTGCGCCGTTGCGCCCGTTACATCGCCGCGGCGGCGGAGCACGCGCGCCCATTCGAGCTCGCTTTCCACCGCTTCCGGCGTAGACGCGTGCTCCTGGATGATGCGCTGCCACACGGGAATCGCGTCGTCGGGTTTGTTTGCACGCAGGCGCGCCGCAACCAGCAGTAGCGCTGGTGCAATTTCGGGATGCCGCGCCGCCGCAGCGACGAACCTCACCGATGCGTCCACACTATCCGCGCGTGCCATTGCGAGAAATGCGGCGCCAAGTTGCGGTGCGGTGTCGCCCTTCGCGCGCGCAACGATACCCATTGCGAGTGCGAGTTCCGCGTTCGGCGCGCGTGACGCGCGAAGAAGCGTGCGCGCTGCAGCAAGGCGGCCATCGTAAAGTGCCAACCAGCCGGCCGCCTCGCTGGAGTCGGCGTCGGGGCCAGCGGCGCTGAGCGCGGCCCGCGCCTTCGCGAGATCACCCGCTCGCACCCATGCCATCGCGACCATCTGCGCCACGCGCATGCGCTGGGCCGGCACAAGGAATCGATCATAGTGGGCGATCAACGCGTCCGCCTCGCTTCCGCGCCCGAGTGCCACAAGCGCCGCCACGTGCAGTGGAAGGAATTCCCGTCCGGCACGTGCGGAGTCATTTTCCCAGTAGGTGATTGGAGCGAGGGTGAAAACTTCGGCGGGCGAACCCGCGCGCAATGCCGCAGACGCTGCGCGCACCGCGAGCGGCGATGTCCATCGCACCTTGAGCGCGGCAACAAGCGCGTCATGCGCGATGGACCAACGCTCCTCCGTGTAGGCGCGGTCACCGAACTCTTCCCACATGTTGGCCGCCGACGTGTCCGGACGCAGCGTGCGCAGCGCTTCCCATGCCTCGGGCGGCCGGCCCCACGTCAGCTCGAGCTCCGCAAGTGCTCGACGCGATCCAGGATCGGCCGGCAAGCTCGCGAGTGCCGCACGAATCCCATCGCGCGACGCCGGTGGTGCGGGCGCAAGCGCATACGCCGACGCCACGCTCAAGTGCGGCGCATCGACGAGCGCACGCCGCCACGACTGCGCGCTCGGGAGCCATTCGCCCATGGCAGCGCGCAACTGCGCATTCTCATACTCCAGATCGCGCAGGCTGCCGAGCGCAGTCCGTCCGCGCGCGACGATGGTATCGGCAGTGGCCGGACGTCCGAGCTGAATGAGAATGCGCGCGTACTCGCGATACGGTGCCGCATCGCGCGGTACGGCACGCACCCACTTCTCGAAGGCGTCACGCAGGCGCTCGTCGCGACGCAGTATCTGCAACGTGCGCAACTGCACCGTGCGATAGATGGACTCGCGCGGGTTCTGCCCGATGAGCGTGTCGAGCGGCGCGAGCAGCGAATCGCTCATTCCGAGATCGGCGTACACACGTTCGAGACCGAGCACCGCGTTCGCCGATGGGCCGGCACGCAATGCCGATCGAAAGACGACCGCCGCCTCCTTGAGCTTCCCCGCGTTTTCGAGTTCGAGCCCACGCATGACCTCGGGACGCTCCTCCTGTTGCGCGAACAACGCGCCTCGCGCGACGGCGGGCTGCACAATCGCAAGACACACCGCACACAATACGATGCGCGCGGCGCGCGCCTCAAGGCGCTTGTGGGGGAGCACTATTCAGGCGCGTGAAATAATCAAGAATCGCACGACGCTCGTCGGCCGAGAGTGCGCGAAGCTCGGCCCAGGTAGGTGGCCGGAATTTCACCGCGGCGCGCGCGTCTACCTTCGCGCCCGGCCCGAACACATCCGCTCCGGTCGCCGACTTCGCTTCGCGCTTGCCCGTGTCATCACGCTCTTCTTTCTCGAGCGACTTGCCGGCATCGAGTAATCGACGGAAGAGTTGCTGCTGCCGTGCAATCGTGCTGCCGTCGAGGCGTCCATTGTCGAGCGCTTCGGCCAGCTGCCGCGCCTCCTGTGCAAGCTGTGCGGCGCGATCTCCACCAGCTGCGTCCCCGGCTTCTTCGAGTTGGTCAGACAACTGGCGCTGCTGTCGCGCCAACTGCCGCGCGAGCGACTGTGCCGCGGCGCTACTCTGGCCATTCGGCATGTTGAACAGGCTCTGTGCCTGGCCGTTGATCTGACCTTGCTTCTGCGCCATTTCCTGCATCTGCTTGAGCATCTCCTCGAAACCCGATGCACTGTTCGAGTTGTTCGCACGCTCGCGATCACGCGCCAGCGAAGTAGCCGCCTTCGTCAATGCGTCGGCGGCGTCATTCAGCGCCCCTGCCTGCTTCTGGCTGCTGCTGTTCGGCTGACTCACGCTCTCTGTCGCTTGCGACACCTTGCTCTTCGCTTCGGACATTGCGCGTTGCGTTCCGCCAGACAGGAGCGCGCTCTTCTTGCCCGCGCCCTGCAGCCGCTCGCTTGCCTTGTCGACACCCTGCTCGATTGCGCTTTGCGCGCTCCGCCGCTCATCCGCCGACGCGCCGTTGCGCGCCTTTTGCTCGAGCGCACGCTCCTCGCGCGCGAGCTGCATCATCTCTTGCACGGACTGATCGAGTTCGGACGTCAACTCCTGCTTCCATTCCTTCACCTGCTCGCTTCGCGCATCCTGCATGGATTTCGCAGCACGATCCATTTCGTCGGCGGCATCGCTTGCCTGCTTGGAGCCACCCTGTTGGCCAGCCTTCTGCGAGCCATCCGGCTTGCCCTCTCCCGGCTTGCCGTCGCCGGACTTGGACTCACCGGACTTACCTTCGCCACTCGGCTTGCCCTCGCCGGACTTCTTTTCGCCACCGGATTTTGCGTCGCCAGGTTTCGGCTCACCACCTGCCTTCGGTTCGGCACCGGGCTTCGACTCGGCGCCGGATTTCGACTCTCCCTTTTTAGCGTCGTCGGCTTTTTCACCTGACTTCATGTCATTCGCGGCCTTGCGCATCTCCGTCTCGGATTTCGCGGCATGTTGACCCGCTTCGTCCGTCTTGGACGCGCCGGCGTCTGCGCGATCCTTGGCCAGCCGCGCCTTCAGGTCGTCCATCGCCTGACGCAGACGCTCCGCTCGCTCAGCAAGATCGTTCGCGTTCTTCGCGCTCGGCGGTGCCTTTGACGGGTCGGCGCGCCGAGCGGAATCCGTGAGCGCACGCTCCTTTTGCGCAAGCTCCTTGGCTTCGTCGCCGAGTGTCTGCATTGCGCCTTCGTGCGCGGCGCGCTTCAACATCTCCGCGCTGCGCTCGAGCTGATCACGCATCTTCTGTTGCATCTGCGCCAAGTCGCGCAGCGCGTCGCGTGACTGTTCACCGTTCATCTGCTTCGACGCATTTTCCAGCTTCTGCATCTGCGCCAACAGTTCTGGCGTGAGTGCCTGCCGCAGCAGCGCCTGCGCTTCACCAAGTTGACGCGCGAGCGCGGTGTCCAACGCGCCCGCGGCCTTCAGCTGTTGCTCCAGCTGTTGCGTCGCCTGACGAAGCTTTTGCACGCGATCCGTCATGGCGCGCTGCTCCTGCGCCAACGCGCGAGCTTTTTCGGCGGCCTCGAAATTCATCGGACTCTTTTGCTGCGCGCCCGGCGTTGCGGCGTCCTTGGCGCTACTTGCGCGCGCCTGTGCGCGTGCCGCCTCGTCTGTGCGCTGCGCGAGCGACTTCTGGTCGCGAGCGGCGGCGAGCGCTTCCTTCACGGCGGAATCACCAAGTGCCCTCGCAGCGTTCCGCTGCTCTTCGCTGGTGGCACGACGCAGCACCAACTCCCGGCTCACGCCGCGCTGTGCCCACGGCGAGGCATCCACCGCTTCCGCTCGCACGGCGACCGCATCGCCCGGCGCGAGATGCAGTGCGGCGATATCCACCGCGGCGTTTCCGGCCCAGCTGGTACCGACACTGTTCGCGAGCGGTTGCATGATTGCCGCAGCGTCCCGCGCACCAGTGCGCATGATGCGCAATGCAATGGACGCAACGCCGTGATCGTCCGACACCAGCATCGCGAGTTGCACCGCGTTGTCCGACACGAGCAGCGTATCTGCCGTCGGTTCGGCAATCACGACGTGCGGTGCGGAATCGGCAACGACCATGACGTCGAGTGGCTCAGGAAGATCCGGTACGAGACCGCCTGGGCCGCGCGCTGCCCAGTGCAATTGCACCGAATGATCTGGCGTGAGCTGCCCCCTGAACGTCTGCCCACTGGTGCCAAGCGAAATGCGCTCGCCTGCTGGAGTGACCAGTGCGACGTCCGAGAGTGGGACGGATGCGCGCCCTGTGATCGACAACATGCTGCCGCGCGGCAAATGCAGCGGCTCTCCCACGGGCAACGATTCGTCGGGTCGTCGCAGATAACCCGGATAGCGAACATGCAGCGTAACGGCGCCCACGAAGGGACGGTCTGCCGCGTGCACGACGACACTATCACTCGTCGCGCGGCCGTCGCTCACCACGAGACGTAGGTCGCCGCGCAGCGCGTCGATCGTCCACGCCGCGGAACCCGTTGCCGGGTCAATGGCAAGCGTGTCCGTGCGCCATGCATCTCCGGTTTGGCGTACGTCGAGATACACGACGCGGCGCCCTGGAGCGCGCACGCTCACTCGCAACGCGGAGCCCCGCAGCAGCTCCGCCGGCGCACCATCGATGCGCGGGCGATCGAGCAGGTTGCCCGTCCATGCATCGATGGGGCGAAGCACGGCGCGCAGCCCATCGCCAAACAACGGCGACGCTGTGACGAGGACGAGGATACCTGCCGCCGCCGCGCCCGCGCCTATCAACGCACGCTGTGAACTCGTGCGCCGCATCGCGGGCGCAAGCGGTGCGTCCACCGGCAGTTGGCCGCGCACACCGCGCGCGGCACGTTCCGCGAGCGCGCTTGCGCCCTCGAGCTCCAACACGCCCACAAGCGCGCCACGCCGCATGCCTTGCTCTTTCTCGATTGTCAACGCGACGTCGCGACGCGACGAATGGTGATGCAGTCTCTGGCGCGTCCGGTATGCGAGTGCCACAATCACGCAGGCGACGATCATCCACACGGACAAGGGAACGCCGCGCGGCAACGTGAGCCAGCGCGCGCGCCCAAGCACGGCAGCGCCGCCGGCAACGAGCAGTGCGGTGAGCGCAGCAGCCAACAACGCGCCCGCGGCCATCTCCGCGCGGCGAAGATGACGACGTTCACGCTCGACGAGCGCTCCGATGGTCATGGCAAAGCCCGGCTGGTCACTGCGTAGACGAAGAGGTTCACGCCCATGCGAAGCGCGGCCTCGTGAAGCGCAACCGGGTCATGATACGTCTCGGGATCTTCCCAGCCGTTCCCGAGGTCACTCGAGAACGTGTAATACACCGCGAGCCGGTCGCCGAGGAAGATGCCGAAGCCGCGCGCGGGTTTGGCATCGTGTTCGTGAATCTTCGGCACGCCCTTCGGAAAATCGTACACGGCGTGGTAGATCGGATTCGAGAGCGGGACGTCCACGAGCTCGCGATCTGGAAATACGCGCTTTATCTCGCGACGAAAACTTTCGTCGAGACCGTAGTTATCGTCCGCATGCAGAAAACCGCCGCGCAACAGGTACTCGCGCAGGCGAATGACCTCGGCGTCGGTGAGCTTGATGTTGCCGTGGCCCGTCATGTGGAGAAACGGATAGTCCCACAGCTTGTCGTCAATCAATGTGATGCGCGCTTCCGTCTTTTCCACGGGCAGCGATGTCCGCTCACGAATGGCGGCGAGCAGGTTCGGCAGGCTCGATGGGTTGGCGTACCAGTCTCCACCGCCGTCGTACTGCAGACGCGCGATCGTCAGCCTCGGCGCACGCCGCGCCGCACCGACTGGGACGAGCAACACTGTCAGCAGTGCTGCCACTCGGGCAAAGCGTATCGTGGCCGGATTCACTCGTGCGCCAGGCGATAGGCGAGATTGCGCGCTGCACCCATCTCGGCGGAGAGCGCGGCGGCAATGTCGCGCGGCGGGCGACCCTCCGCGCGAAGCTCGGCGGCGCGCGTGCGCAGGTCCTCTTCGGTTGCGCCCAGTGGCGCGCTGGCTCCTGCGACGACGATCACGACTTCTCCGCGTGGTGGTGCACCGTGGTAATACGCCGCGAGTGCGGTCACCGTTCCGCGTCGCAGTTCTTCGTACTGTTTCGTCAGTTCTCGCGCGACGACGGTTGCCCGATCCCCCGCTCCAGCTTCGGCGAGCTCGGCCAGCGTGTCACCGACGCGAGCGGGCGCTTCGTATACGACAGCCGCATGCCGTAAATCGACGATGTCAGAAATCGTGGATCGGCGGTCTGCACCCTTTCGTGGCAGGAATCCGTAAAACGTAAACCGATCGAGATCGAGTCCGGACGCCACGAGCGCGGCGAGGAGCGCCGACGCTCCCGGCACGGGCGACACCGTGATGCCTGCCTCCACGGCGGCACGCACGAGTCGTGCTCCCGGGTCTGACAGAAGCGGCGTCCCGGCGTCGGAGATGAGGGCAAGCGTCTCACCGCCTTGCAATCGCTCGATCAGTCGAGGCGTGGCCTTTGCTTCGTTGTGCTCATGATATGGCTGCAGTGGCGTCGCGATCGCGTAGCGGTCGAGGAGATGGCGCGAGTGTCGCGTGTCCTCCGCGAGGACGGTCGCCACCTGTTGCAACACTTCGACGGCACGGAAAGAAAAATCCCCCATGTTTCCAATGGGGGTGCTTACGACGTAAAGCGTGCCGGACCCACTTTCGGTCACGCCAGCTTCCACGAGAGCCTGTCGAACAGTCCGGCCGAGGCAAAGAGATGTCGCCTCTCATGCGTGAGCTCACGCAGCATTTGCTCGGGTCCGTTTTCCTCCTGCGTACCTGCCGTCCAGAGAATCTCGCTGATCAAGGCGGCAATGGCGTCCGTCAGTGATTCTGCGTCGGCGACCACCGGACGATACGGCCGTCCGTTGAACGAA
Source organism: bacterium (assembly GCA_040005935.1). Lineage (GTDB taxonomy): Bacteria > Gemmatimonadota > Gemmatimonadetes > Gemmatimonadales > Gemmatimonadaceae > AG11. The sequence continues at coordinate 17,798 of JBDTXZ010000002.1, forward strand.
AAACCCTCGAGCGGAGGATGGGCGGTCACCAGCGTCTGCCGGGCGTGCTCCGCAATGGCGGGAGCACTTTCGCGTCCATCTGCGACCAGACGCAGCACGAGCGACGTCGTGAGATCGCGATACGCCTGGACGAGACCCGTTGCCGCCTGCGCAGGCAGCGGTTGCGGATCGGGCCAACGGCGAACGGTCACGTGCAGCGCACGCCGGTCGCGCTCGAACAGACGGCTCACGCGCTCCACCAGTGTTCCACCCTTGCTACCTGACAGGTAGGCCGTGTGCGCCGCGCCGTGACGGAACAATAAATAGTTCGCTTCCCCATCAACGGATATCTCGACGAGCCCGTCGAAGGTCGTCGCCATCAGGTATGGAAACAGTGACGACGGCTCGTTGGCGCGCAGTTCGGGCGGCCACGGAATCGGTGCCATGGTCTGCGTGGCGTACATGCATGCGATCTGCTCGTCTTCTGCCTCACAAAAGCAGATCTCACCGTATTCGGGCTCGCTCGGCACCTTTTCCACTGCTGCGCTAATGGAGACGGGATGAAACTCCCGCCCATCATGCGAACACGCGTTAACGAGCTCTCCCTGCTGCAGGTAGAGCACGAGGAACTCTTCGGGCAGCCAGATTGCCACGTACCCGGACACTCGCGCTGCGCGGTCGCGCTTGGCGTCCGTGAGCAGGTTCCTCAGGTGCACGTACGCCAATCGCGTGCGCGGCAGCAAAACGCGCGTATGCGGATAGCGCAGGCCGGCGACGGTGGCAGGCATCGATGAAGAAAAAAGGACCGGGACGACACGTGTCGTCCCGGTCAAATGTGCGGTCGGGTCACCGGCCGTGCAACAACGGAACTCAGGCGGCTGGAGCTGCCGCGTGCTTTTTCAGCTTGTCTTCGATTGCGGGACGCGGTACCGCGCCGACGATCTGATCCACGACTTTGCCATCCTTGAAGAACAACAGCATGGGGATGGAGCGCACGTTGAATCGCGCGGCCGTCTTGACGTTCACATCGACATCGAGCTTGGTGACCGTCACACCGCGATCCTTGTATTCCTCCGCGAGTGCGTCGAGGGTCGGGGCAATCATGCGGCACGGGCCACACCATGTCGCCCAAAAATCGACGACGGTCAACCCGCCGTTGCCTTCGACCTCTTTTTCGAAATTCTCGTCCGTCACTTCCTTGGCATTCGACATCGTTCGGCTTCGTCTCCCGGCGGACATCGCGCGTGCCGCCCACAGAATTAATATTCAGCGCCGGCGCACCATCTCACCAGCGCACTCACCATGACCCACGTTCCTCCTCGTCCGACGCGCATCGCCCACGTGGGCATTGCCGTTCACGCGCTCGACGAGATCCTGCCGTTCTATCGTGACATCCTCGAACTGCCCGAGACTCCGCTTGACGATGCCGATGGTGCCCGAATCGCCGGCCTGCAAGCAGGAGAATCACTCGTCGAACTACTCGAAGCCAACTCTCCGGACACGCCGATTGGCAAATTCATCGCCAAACGCGGCGCAGGAATTCATCATATCTGTTTTGCCGTCCACGATCTCGACGCTACGCTCGCCCGCTGCAAGACCGCAGGGGTCCGCCTCATCGACGACACCCCGCGACTCGGCGCCGAGGGAAAACGTATCGCGTTTCTCCATCCATCAGCCACCGCAGGCGTGCTGGTGGAACTCAGTGAATTCTAATCCGTGAGGACACTACCTCGCGGCGCAGAGATCCTTGACGGCGTCCATATTCGCAGTGCGGACGTACCAGCGGTCGGGACCTTGTACAACGAGAAAGTCCGCGACGCGCGTGACAGTTCCCCGCATGAGCTCGACCTGGAAATTACGTTCGCCGCCCGCGGCCGCCGATTCGCCAAGCACCCGTGTCCGATCATGCCGGAAGCAGCGCAGCAGGTAAATTCCCCGCTGTTCCATTTCCTCGCGAGAAAATACCTTGCTGTCGCGCACCGGCCCCGTCTTGTCTCCCCACGCTACGGAGAGCGCTTGCAGATCCTGAGCTTTGATTGCGGAGAGGAACGCATCGACGGCGGGTCGCGGCCCGATGGCAGCTTTGGAAGCAGAGAGAACGGGCGCCGGCGCAGTCGCCGGTTCATCGATCGTGCGCGTCTTGCACGCGCCGGCAAGTAGCAAGCCGGCCAGCAGCAGCTTTCTCACTCGTGATCTCCTCGGGTACTGTGCGAACCTTAATGAACGTCGCCTTTTTCCGGCAACCATGCCAGTGATACACCTGAAATGACGACAATTCAGCAGCGGCTCTACATCAACATCGATCACATCGCGACGATTCGGCAGGCGCGACGCGGCGATGAACCGGTGCCCGTGGACGCAGTGAGTGTGTGCGAGCGAGCGGGTGCGCACGGCATCACCGCGCACCTGCGCGAAGACAGGCGTCATATGCAAGACGCCGACATCCACGCCATCGCGGAGGTGGTATCGACAGTCTTCAACCTCGAGATCGCCGGCACAGACGAGATGATCGCGCTCGCGGAACGCGTGCGCCCATATCAGGTCACAATTGTGCCAGAACGTCGCGAAGAAGTCACCACCGAAGGCGGACTCAACGTGGCTGCCGACCCGTCGCGACTCGCACGAAGTCTCGAGCGGCTTCGCAGCGCGGGCATTCGCACCAGCCTCTTCATCGACGCCGATCGCGAGAGCGTCACAAGGTCACGCGACCTCGGTGCGGATTCGATTGAATTGCACACTGGGCGCTATGCACACGCGTCGTCAGATCCGGCGACCCTTGCCGCGTTACGTGACGGCGCGGCGTTGGGCGCGTCACTTGGATTAGCAGTGCACGCCGGCCACGGCCTGACGACCACGAACGTCGGTGCCGTGGCAGCCATCATGGAAATCGAGGAGCTCAACATCGGACACCATGTCGTCTCCCGTGCTGTCTTCGTGGGACTCGAGACAGCGATCCGCGAGCTGCGTACCGCGATGGACGCAGCCCGACGCGTGCCCTAACTTCGACTCGGACACAGTGCCACACGTGTCAACGGTATCACGTCAGTTCACCAGCTTGGAGCGGGCATGACTGCCCCTACCCCCGTCGGGTTTCTCGACTTCTTTATTCTCGAAGCCAGCGACTACGTCGAGCAGCTCGATAGCCTGCTCGACGGCGGAGGCACATCGGGTCCTGATCCGGATGGGCTGCAGCGGGTGGCGCGCGCCCTTCGCGGTAGCGCGACGATGGCCAAATTGCTCGCGTTCGCGGACATTGCTTCGGGGATCGAGCGAGTAGGGCGCGCCGTGCGCGAGGGGGCACTGCGCTGGGACGCCGGCCTGAACGCCGCGGTCGTGGCTGCCGTCGACGACTGCAAACTCCTGCTCCGCAGCGTGCGGACCTGGAGCGAGGCAGAAGACGCTCGCGCCCACGCACGAGTCGCTGAATTGACGCAATACGCCCCGTTGCGGAGCGCGACGCCGCTCGCCGCCCCGAACACGCAGGGGCACGACAGCTACCTCGCCACAGAGGCGTCGAACATCGGTGCCGGGCTCGAGTTGCTCGCAACGCGCCCCGGAGATCGCGACGCGGCCACAAATGTGCTGCGCCGCGTCCGTGCCCTCCGGGGTATTGCCAGCGTAAAGGATCATCCGGCCCTTGCCGATGTCCTCGAAGCGGCTGAGCAGGCGGCGCATCCACTCGAAGTGGGCGGACCGACACTGAGCGCCGAGCGGATCGCACTGCTTGGGGCGGCCGCGACAGTGCTACGCGGAGTGGCCTCGGCGATTCGCGGTGGCGGCTCCGAAGCGCCCGCAGCGGACGTCGCGCGCTTTGCCAGCGCGCTCGACGCCCTCCAGGAGCGCGAGACAGATACGGAACGAATCGTTCCGATCGCTGAACTGTTCTACGACAATGGTGGCGCAACGATCGTGAGCGCGGCCGCAAATCCGCCGATAACGCCGGCCGAGCGGTTTCGGCTCGAGGCCGTCGGCCAGGGCGAACACTTGCGACGTCTTGTCTCCGACGCCCGTTCGGCGCGTGACGACCTGGCCCGCGAACGTGTGCGCCGCGGCCTGCGCCACGCGTTGCGCTCGCTCAAGCAAACGGCCGAAAGCTTCGGCGAAAAGGAAGTCGCTGATCTCGTGACGGCGCACGAGGGCGATGTCGTCGACCTCGACGCGCGCGCCCTCGCCTCGCTCGACGACGTCGCGACGCTGCTCGCCCAGCCAGGATCGTCGCTCTCATCGATCGGCGCTCGCGTTCGTGCGCCCGCGGCGCCGCGGCCCCCGGAAATGACGCCCGTGAGGCCTGCGGCAGCGCAGCCGTCGGCGGCGGCGCAGGAGCGGGTGGCTCCTGCCGCAGCGGAGCTCGCGACGGCGGCAAGGACGACGGCCCCGCAGCGACCGTCGACGCCGGGAGCTCGTCTCAGCGAGCTACTCGATAGCGGCATCAAGTCACTCGGGTCGCTCGGACAAACGCCGCTCGGCACGAAGGTTGTGATTGCTGAACAGCCCCCCGTGCCGATCGATGTGTTGCTCTATCGCGGGCGCGGCGCGTTGCAGCGTTGCGTCGAAATTCGCGATGAAGCACGAAGGGGCGGCGGGCCTATCGAAGAGGCCGCGCTCAATGAGCTCTTCGACCTGCTCGACCTCGCGCTCACGGACTGACCTGACATGAAATTCGGCTGGCGTAGTGCACTCGGCATCGTTCTGAGCGCAGTCCTTCTCTATGTCGCATTCAAGGATATCGAGTTCGCCACGGTCATGGCGAACGTGCGTAAGGCGAACCTTGGCTTGCTCGCGCTTTCCGCAATTACGGCCACGCTGATCTTCCCAACGCGCGCGCGCCGCTGGCGCCCCATCCTCGATCCTGTGGCGCCAAATCTTCCCTTTGGACCGCTGTGGCGAGCGACCGCGATCGGGATGATGATCAACAACGTCGCGCCCGCGCGCGCCGGTGAGCCGGCGCGTGCGTTCGCGCTGTCGCGGTTCGTTCCGTCGGTGTCGTTTCCGGCGGCCTTCGCCTCGCTGGCGGTCGATCGGTTGTTCGACATGGTCGTGCTGCTGCTCTTGATGTTTGGCGCAATGCTCGATCCGGCGTTTCCGACCGGCGCGAAGGTATTCGGCTTTACGATGTCGAGTATCGCCCTCAAGGGTTTGGTACTCATCGTGGTGGCCTTGGGAGGCATGTACGCAATGGTGCTCTTCCCGTCGCGCGTCCTGGGGTTCTACGAGCTCATCGCACGACGCATCGCACCAAAGCTCGAAGAGAAAGGACGCGTGGCGCTGGTTTCGCTGATGCATGGCCTGAGCGTCCTTCGATCGCCACGTCGTTTCGCCATTGTGTTTGCGTGGACGGTGGCGCACTGGCTGCTCAATGGACTCGCGTTCTGGATCGCCTTCAAGGCCGTTGGCATCAACGCTCCGTATAGCGCCGCGCTGTTCCTCCAGGGCGTCATCGCAATTGGTGTGTCGGTCCCTCAGGCGCCCGGATTCTTTGGCGTGTTCGAGCTGTTCG
>JBDTXZ010000003.1:0-23096 GCA_040005935.1 bacterium
ACGCGGCCGTATACATCCACGCTGCCCGTGGTAGGCGCCGTAACACCCGCGATAATCTTGAGAAGCGTGGACTTACCCGCACCGTTTCGTCCGACGAGTCCGATGATTTCGCCTTTCGGAACCTCGCACGAGACATCGCTGAGGGCCCAGAACTTTTCGTCCTTGGCGCCGCGCGCGCGCGCGAGCCACGACGCCATGGAATCCGCGAGCGTGGTCGAGCGGCGAGCGGACACATTGTACGATTTGCCGACGCCGCGCACCGAAAGAGCAGGACTTGGCACAAGGTTTAGATAAGGTTTGTCATCCCGCAGGAGCGAAGCGACTGTCGGGATCCAACTATCCCTGCTTCAGGGCGTTTGTCGAGCACTTGGACAGAAGATCCCGACACTCGCTCGCTGCGCTCGCGATTGCGGGATGACATCCGTTTACACCCGAACTGAACGGCATTGGCACCAGGCATGGTCAAACGTCCCGACTAGATGACATCGGCATACTGTCGGTCCTGGTGCAGGAAGAACAGCGTGCCGGTCACGAGCAACGCCAACGCGATCACCGCGGAGCCCCCAACCGCCCTCCAGTGAATGTCGCCGTGGCCAAGGAGCGCCCCGCGCAACGCGTCGAGAATCGGCGCCACTGGGTTGAGCAAGTACAACGGACGCAACTGCTCGGGAACCACGGCGACACTGTACGCCACCGGACTCGCATACAACAGCAATTGAATGAGGAACGGCAGCACGTACTGCACATCGCGAAAACGCACCGTGAGTGCCGCGGTGAACAAGCCGAGACTCAATGCAAGCAATTGCAACAGCAAGAGAAAGACGGGAACGAGCGCCAATGACGCCAGCGACGGCATCTCCCCACGCACCAGCAGTGCGATGAGAAACATCAGCGCGCCAATGCTGAAATCGAGAAGGGACGCGAGCACCGTCGACGCGGGCAAGATGATGCGCGGGAAATAGACCTTCGTGACCAGCGACGAGTTGCCGACCAGCGAGGTGCCGCATCGCGTCAGCGTGTTCTGGAACGAACTCCAACCGAGATAGCCAGCGAACACGAACAGGAAATAGGGGGACCCGTCGCTCGGCAGCTTTGCAACGATGCCGAACACCAGCGTGAACACGCCACTCGCGATCAGCGGCAGCAGCACCACCCAGGCGACGCCAAGTGCGGTTTGCCGGTAGCGCAGCTTCACGTCGCGCAGCGCGAGCGTGAGCCACAAATCGCGATAACGCCACAACTCCGCCCAATCGAGCGGCGTCATGCGCGTGTCGGATCGAATGCGACGGAGCGGAACGGGAGCGTCTGCGGCCACCGTCATCGGGCGGCCGACAAGTGAGAGAACGAGGACACGCTGCTGAAGATGTTGTCGCGCAACCGCGGCGCCAACGTCGTCAACGTGATCCGCGCGACTTGAGAACTGCGGGAACGGTCCTCAGCAACAGGGCCAGGTCGCGCCAGACAGTCCATCCGTTGATATAGTCCTGCTCGAGCTGGATGACCGTGTCGAAGCTCGTGTTCTCCCCTCGGCCACGCACTTGCCATGGACCTGTGATCCCCGGTGCGACTTCGAAGCGGACGTAATGCCGCGCCTTGTAGCGCGCGACTTCGAGGGGCAGCGGCGGTCGTGGGCCGACGAGCGACATCTCGCCTCGCAGCACATTCCAGAGTTGTGGGAGCTCGTCGAGGCTGGAGTTCCGCAGGAGCCGTCCCACTGGCGTGATGCGTGGATTGTCGTCGTCTGCGTCGATCGACATCGTGCGAAGCTTGAGCATCCGGAACAACTCTCCACCCAGACCCACGCGGAGTTGCGGGTAGATCACTGGCCCCGGTGTGGTTGTCTTGACGAGAATTGCGCACACGGCGATGAGCGGAGACAGCACGATCATGCCGATGATAGCGCCGGAGACGTCGAGTACGCGCTTGGCCACGAGTTGCCAGCCGATGAGTGCGGGGCTGCTGAGCAGCGCGATCGGCCCTTCGCCGCGACGGATGAGCGTCGGGTTGTTCATTTCTCGCAGCGGCCGGCGCCGCAGTCCGAACACTCGACATCCCGCACTCGAACCCGCGATGAGCACGTTCTGGATTGCCGCGTCACTGAGTGGGCCCACGAGGATGATGGCATCTGCGCGCGCGCGGTGCACCTCTTCGTACAACGTCTGCCATCCTTCGCGCCGGTCGCCCGGCCATTCCGGGTCAATCTCGTACGCCGGCGGAGGCGGCACGCGCGTGTCGATGTGCTCCGCTAAAAAGGTGCGGAGTTGCTGTCCGACACCAACAATGAGCGTGCGCTCCTGATCCAGCCGTCGCGGATCGAAGGCATGCAGCGCCTGCACGAGTGCATGCCGTTGCGCGACCAGCGCAATCCAGAGCAAGGCAACGATGACGGCGACCTGTAGCAGGCGCGCGGAGTCGAAGGGCGAGAGCAACAGTGCCCATCTCGGAAGCACGATGCCGAGGGCGAGTGCGAAGGCGATGCGGTTTGATTGCGCGCCGGCGTGGGTCGTCGTGTACGCGCGGGTCGCGGTCAGGCAGAACAACAGGAGCGTGATGCGACGAAGCAAAGCGACGGGGTTTGCTGGTATCAACCCGGTCACGAAGGTCGTGTGCAGCGGGCCGAAATTCGCGGGCAACTGGGCCAGTGTCACGAAGATGAGCGCAATCGTGAGCGCATCGGCGGAGAGGACTGCCGCGGAAAAGGCGAGTTCTCTCCGGAAGCGGCGCTGCTGTAGGCCGAGCACGCGCGCATGGCCTTCCATTCTGGCGACATCCTCCTTGAAGACCGGCAGCGAGGCCAGCGTCGCAGCTGCTTGTACTGACACGCTTTATGACATCGCTCAGGAATTCGTGAAGTATCGCTTGCAGGCGAATATGTCCATGCGTGGACTAAATGACCAGACTGCTTTCGGAAGGGACAATTATTGGTCGGTTGTGATGCGCGCCACAGCCCAGTTTGTCCGCTTGTAGCGAGCTTGGTCTTCCTTGTATTGTAGCGCCCGTGCTGAGTAGATCGATATCGATCTGTCTTACGGGTTCTTTGTGGCGCCCTGTGGTTGACTGTGGCCATTTTTTCCTTGTCCGACACTTCGCAACGTTCGTCGCCCGCACTCGCCGAGTCGCTCCTCGCTGATGGCATTCGCTATGAGCGCGGCGGCGTCGTGAGCCGAGCTCGGGAATGTTTCGAGGCGGTCACTCGTGAAGAGCATCGGCATCCGCAGGAGGCGGCGGAAGCGTGGTGGCGCCTGGCCAATCTGCATCGCCTGCAATCGTCGTGGGACCACGCACTCTCGGCCACACGCAGGTCGGTCGAAATAGCGCAAGAACATGGGTTCGCGAATACGGAGGCCGATGCGCTCAACATCGAGGGCGCGGTGTGGTATATCCGCGCGGACTTGAAGAAGGCGCGCGCACTGTATACGCGCATGCTCGATCTCGCGAGCACGCAGGCGACTCGCGGCAAGGCGCTTCAGAACCTCGGAGGAGTAGCGGGTGACGAGGGCGACCTCGACACCGCGGAGCGACTATTCGTCGAATCGCGTGAGGCATATCGCGCGGCCGGCGATGCGCGTGGAGAGGCCAATTCACTGCTGAATATCGGGCATCTGCAATTGAATCGTGGCTTGTTGCAGCTTGCGAGCGAGACTCTCGATGGCGCGGTGGCAGCAGCGAGACAGACTGGCGATCTCGAAATGCACGCTGCAGCGATGTTGACTCATGGCATGGCGCTCAGCGAGCTGGGGCAGGGAAATGAAGCAGAGGAGCGCATTACGACTGCGTATGGCCAATTCACGATTGCGAACATTCCCGTGCAGCGGGTGCGGTGCCTCATGCAACTTGCCACACTCGCTGCACGGCGAAATGAGATAAGCGGTGCACGAGTCTGCCTAACTCATGCGCGTGCTGTTGCGACCTCAGCGGAGCTTCCCCGCGAGCTTCGTCTTATCGACGAACAGATCAAGGATTTGGGCTTAGACGTCACTGAAAAAAACTTGTGACGAAATGTAGGGAAGCGTGACCTTGGTTACAGACAATGAGTCTGTTGTGGCACTAGTTTGGCACTGGACCGTCTCGAAACGCTTTGAAGACTGGCAACGAGGGCCATCTTGCGTGAGAGGCGTTGGTCAGCAACCGAGGTTTGTTATGCGCGTTCGCGTCTTACTCGCCATCACCGCAACATTAGCACTTGCCGCGTGCGGTGAGTCGGCATCTACTGCGCCACAGAATCTACGTCCTGGTGCGCGCTCCGCCGACGAGGAACTTGTGTGTCGGAGTACTTATCACGTCGCGACGCGAGCCGACGGCACGCAGTATTGCGAGGCGGATGAGGGTGAGCAGATGATGGCTGGCCCGGTCATCCCCGACGCGGGTCAGTAGTTGAAATAAGGCATTCCTGAACAAGAAAGCCGGCTCACAGTGCCGGCTTTCTTGTTGGTGGACTGTGAGCCTATGGGCTTCGACCACTCGCTGGACTGCGCGCGCGCCGCTCCTCGGCGTGCTGGACTGCCCGGCCGCCACGCGGCTTTTGACAGAAACTAACTGCTTTGCCCTCAAGCGCGTTCGAAGACACGCGAGCAGTCTCCAGCCAAGCGTCGATCCGCTCCTTCCTTCGCGCGGCCGCACTCGCAGGGGGCCGGCCCTGCTGGCCGCCCGCAGGTGATCCCTGCAGCAGCCAATGTCGCGCGGCCTAAGATTCCGATCAATTCGGGAAACGTGGCGCCGCCGCATCTACTCGATATCGCCGATCTCAACAGGCTCAACTGGCGCGTAGCTGCTTCCTTCCGCGTCAGGTGATCTGTAGCAGTCGCTGGCTCCGCGACGCGAACCGCACGAGTACGACACGTACCAGCTGAACTGTGCAAGAGCTCGATGCTGAGCAGTCGTAGGCCATCCGTCCCCGGCAAATACTTCGCCGAACGATCGCAGCGGTGCCGTGGCATCGTATCCGGACAAACCGCGCGGCGGCGCTAAGCTCACCACCGGCAATCGCGGAACGGTAGGACCCCTCGCCTCACGAGCATCTCACGTCTAGCTCACAGCGACAACGTAGCATGCTCACGAAGTCGGAAAGTCGCTGTCCGTGGTTCGCGGCAATGTTGCCTCCGCGGTGCCGCGGTGGCACACAAGGCGGCCGACAATGATCGTCACACCCAACGCGTGAAATGTGTGACACCATCATCCAGCCAATACTGAGGCGCCAATGCGCACGCTGCCGAAGCCGAGAGAAGGGTTGAATTCGTCGGCTTGTGAGCAGTGCTGCTAGCCACAAAGTGCCGCTCCAAAAAAAATTCAGCCTAGCTCGCTCCTATCAGTCACGCGTCCCTTCTCAGGATCAAGCCCATTCTCTATCAAGGAACGTCCATGCGGCAGTACCATTTCGACATGAGTACGGCAATCACAACGATAGTGCGACGTGGCCAGTATTACGTGGCAGTAGTAGGGCTTGCCCTGACCGTCGGCTGCGTTAATGAGATTACGCAAGCACCGATACCAGTTCCGTCCGCAACAAGGAGCGTCTTCACAGCGCCCGTCGCATTTCCGGTGGTAAAGGGATCCAAATATCGGCGCCCGGGTGAAGATCGCTTTGTTGGACTAGGGCAGCAGGAGCCAAGTATTGGTGGCTTTTTCATCAACGAGGACGGGGCGCTTGTGCTGCTGGTTGCCGACAGCACGAAGTTGGTCAACGCCCGCCAGGCATTTGAGGCTGCGCGACTCGGGCTAGCGCTCGAGGCACCCTATAACACAGCTCCATTGATTGTGCGCCGCGCTAAGTACTCATTCCAGCAGCTTTCTGTGTGGCGGGACACTGTGACTGACGTGGTGCTTGGCCGCGTACCAGGTGTCGTTTGGGATGACCTCGATGAGCGTCGAAATCGCGTTGCGCTCGGCGTACTGAGGGGAAGCGAGGGACCTGTAATGGCGGCCATTCGCGATTTGGGCATTCCTACGGAAGCGGTGGCATTGGTGCCGGCGCGAATGCCGCAGGAGATGAATTCCTCCGAAGAAAAGACAACAACCAGCGAGTCAATAGAAAATCAAAAGAGCTCATTGCACCCGGTGGCGGTTAATGCAATCAGCATAGACTCTCTCGCCGGTGGAGTACTTATTACCAGATCCGGAGGCAGCTGCACCCTCGGGTTTCTGGCGTACATCTCTGGTTCCCTGAGGGGCCTAAGCGCCAGCCATTGTTCCACACAGAAGTGGACGAGAGACAGCACTGTTTGGTCGATAAACAACAAAAGGACGATGTACGAGAGCGCCGATCCGGATGCAGCCTCATGTCCGTTGTTCCAACAGAGTTGGTGTCACTATGAGCGCGGTAGTGACGTGAGTGCGAATACCTTCTACACGGACAGTGTGCCGAACTTTGCCTTTGGACGACTCGTCCGACCCGCAAATCGCGCCTACGAGACAGCCGGCACCAACATTATCGACACTCTGAATCCATGGTTGTTCATTACCGGACAAAGCGCGGGCACGATTGATGGGCAAGCATTGAACAAGATTGGCCAGCGCACAGGCTGGACCTATGGCAATGTCAACGCTACGTGTTTCGATTTGACGAGGCAGTACGAGCGGCACCTATGTGCCTCAAAGGTGCACGCTTGGGGTCGGTCTGGTGACAGCGGGGGTCCCGTCTTCTCATGGAATGGAGAGGATGGGGTGGTACTCTACGGTATTAGCAGTCAGCTGGATGAGTGCACGTTTGGTAGTCCTCCCGATTGTCAGGATTACGACATCTGGTTCTCGGTTATGGGCAGCATCGCGGGAGATCTTGGATCGATGTCGGTCGCACTTGGCGCCACCGTCGGCACGCCCAGCCCGTCCGGCGCCGTCAGCGGCGGTCAGCCAAGCCTGTCCTGGTCCGCCGTGTCCACAACCAATACTGTACAGACGACGCGCTATCGCATCTATCGCAGTACTTGGGATGCCTCGACGTATTCGTGGATCGACAACGGCCTCAAAGTTGGCGAGACCACTGGTACTAGTTTCACCGATCCGTCATTCCCGCTTTCGATGAACTCGTACCAGGGTACTTCTGCCCCTGGCGAGTGTATCTATTCATATACTCGCTACACTGTAAGCGCGTCCAACACCGGCGTGGGCTCGGAATCAACACCTGTCTATTTCCAAGGTGCCGCGAACGGCCCGACACCGACCCAGATCAGCTGCCCGTAATTAGGCCGTAATTGTCACAGGAGAAAAGTTCATGCAACGACTGCATTTGGTCGCCTTTGTCCTCTTCGGTTCAACCGCAACCTCTGCGTGCGGTCAGAACCTGGGCGGCCCAGAGATCAATAGGCCGGTTGTTAAGGTGGATGCACGCGATTTCAATACGGGGCAGCAGGCGAGTAGCATAAAAGTCGGGGGTACGACGAGCCTGATGCTCGTGGTTTACAGCCCCACCGATTCACTTCCAGATCCAGACGCTACGTGGATTTCGCGAAATGCATCGATTGCAAGCAATGCCGGTTCAACCGTCACGGGTCGTGCCGTGGGCACAACGTACGTCGTCGGTGAACTGACTGACGCGGGGAATACGTATCGCGACTCTGTGCAGGTGACTGTTACGCCGTAGCTTGGCATGCTCGGCATCAGACATTCGGGCTGTTCGTTTCGTACGCTCAGCCAGCTTGGACGGCGCGTGTCGGCCCGCTGTGTCAAGTTGAACAGGCACTACGGTCATCATGTACGCCTCTGTCTTGGACAGACGAAGGAGCCGGCATCGGGCCGGCCCCTTCGGGTGCTGGCCGCTGCCGTTAGGCCTTTGCGTCAAGTCAGGAGCCGCGACTGCTTCGACTTGATTCGCTCACCAAGCCGGGCTAGCTCGTGATTCGCGCTCTCCTTCGCGCCGTCACGCTTGCCATGGGCGCGGCCCCGATGGCCGCGCAACGCCCGCGTCAGCTGACGATACGCGCGCAAGTACTCCGATCAACTCGGAAACTCAACGCGCCAGTCCAGCTACGGCTGCACTCTACGCGCTCAACTGGCCCGAGAATTGGTGGCGCCCAGTCGACGATGGGTCCAATTATCAGTGGATCCGGCGCCCCGGGCGACCCGGCTGTCCGTGCAGTGATGAAGTACGGAACAAGAAAGCCGGCTCTAAGAGCCAGGGCCCACTCCCACGGGCCCCTGATGGCAAACTGCCAGAGCGCTTGCACATCTGCGCCCGGCAAGTGCGCCGTCATTGCTCAATCGATTTGCGTCGCAATGGAGCGTGCGCGCCCGTAAAGGCCCGCCTGCGCCTTCGCTCGACATACATCAACAACGGCACGAGATCGCACAGAAACAGGGTCACCGACGCTCGGCCGTGTAGAGTTGCGCAGCCTGCATACCCAGCTCACGAGCATCTCACGACCATTTCACGACGACGTGGTAACCTGCTCGGAGGTGGAGAATTACTCAACGCGTAAAATGTCGGATAACTGTCACATTGACAAAAAGGACTGACCAATGCGCATGCTTAATCCGAGACGCTGGATTTAGTGGCTCGTCCGCGGTGCCGCTACCCACGAAGTGCAGCGCAACCGGGAGCCCAGCTCTCATTAATCACGAGCTCTACTGATCAAGCCCAGTGTTGGCTCTAAGACAAGATGTCGGTGCATTGACAGTAGGTCGCTCCTAACAGTCACACGCGATTTCAGAATGACACTGCGGTCCCCGGCCTATTTATCCCTCTATCCGCCATGACAAACTCTTCGGTGAAGAAGTACCTAACGATGACGCTGATGTCCGGAGCACTCTGTCTCTCCGCTTGTGAAAGCAATCCAACATCTCCGAAACCACAAATGTTACCACCGAGTGGGGCGGCGAGAGCAACGGCGGCCAGAGGTGATTCCATTTCGACGTTGGAACGCACGTCCCTGGAGTCTCTCACCAAAGCGGTGGCCATCGCCTTCGGCGACGGGACACTCCGTGCATCGTACTTGCAACATCAGCGCGCTGGCGGTGTCTCCGCTGAATACAAGCTCAGTCTGCGCTCTTATCTCGCAGGAACCGGAAAGGGAATGGCAAAAGGAATGGCGCAGAGGAGCGGCGTAACCTCGGAACAGCTGACATCGCTCCTTGACAATGTGCGACCATTGGAGATGTATATTCCGATCCGTGCGCAGAGGAAGGCTTGGGCTGGAGGCGACGTTATTGTCGCGTCGCAGCTTCGTGAACGTGATGAGCCAGTTGGCTACACAACGTCCGGCGAACGTGTGCAGCTGACGAATCGCGAACGCCCCACAATGCCGACAATCGCACTTGTCCCGATCGAGACTGATTTCGCGCGATCACCGTACATTCAGGAATCCGCGCTGACTGCGAAGACGCCAAAGCCTTCCTTCGTGGAGTGCGGTGATGACTGCGGTGGCGGAGGCGGCGGCGGTGGTGGCGGCCTACCCGGAATTCCTGCCGGAGCGCCTGCGGGACTCTACATGACTACGGCGGACCTGGTCGACGTCCACGAGCCTTGGATCAAAGGCGACCCGGAACTAGAAGTCCACGTAATCGGGCCAGACATTTCGGAGAGCGTAAGCGTTGGTAGTTCGAGGTCTTGCGCAAACGCCGGCCAAACCGGATACAGATACTATGACCAAAATAGCAATACATGGTCCGGAGCTGCCTTGCTTCTGACGTCGTCTCAGATGCAAACGCTCAAATATCTCGACTCGATTCCCGATCATCGAGCGTTTGTGGTGAATCTGTGGGAAGATGACGACACGGAGTGCGTTATTAAAGCCGATCCCATGAAGTACCTATATCTGCTTGGCTGGGGCGTCGCTGTGGGCGCCGGTTCAGTCTACGGGATTGCTCACTGCTACAGCGCGTTCACTTGCCTCGTAACCGGTCTTGGGTTGTGGGACGCCATTCTCACCCCGCTCTGGGGATTCATTGAGGGCACCGACGATCACGTTGGGGCGGCATTTCTCCGATCGGCGATCAGCAATACCTATGGGGGAACAGGAACACATGTCCTATTTACTCAGGATAACAATACTCAGAACGGTGGTATCACTCTGCAGTACAAGCCGCAGTAAGCACTCAAGGGCGCGCCTAACGCGCGCCCGCTTCATCATCACGGAGAAGAAGCAGCGTATGCCAATCGTTCGCACTTGCCTGATCGTATGCCTCGTGGGTCTTCCGTACCGCCACGTGAGCGGACAGGCGAGTGGTCTTCCGTCCGGATCAATAGTGAGGATCTCGCCGGTAACGGAGATTGGTCGTCCGTGGTCCGATTCGATTCCAGTGCTTCGGGGAAGACTGGCGGCAGTATCGGCTGATTCGATCACAATAGACCTTGGCGGAAGGCCGTTCCGGACCTCGCGCGCGGGGTTGCGAGTGGACGTTCTATCCTTCGACAGCCGCCCGCGCACGTTTGCCAAGAATCTTTCGACTGCCGTCCTCACAGCAGGCATTGTCGCGGCGCTCGCCAATAGCGCGAGTCGTGAGGCCTCCTCAAATACGCGAACTGTCACCACTGTAAACGGTGCGGTCGCGGGATTTGTCGTCAGCAGCGTGCTTGCGATCTGGAAAAGACAGCCCCGCTGGACAGAAGTCGTCGCGCACGAACCATGAGCTCAACCTAAGACGGGTCGAGTGCATTAATGGCGCAGGCCGCTGCGCCAATAGTCGCACCCAGTGCAACGTCGCTAAACAGCTCCGACGCGCCGTATCGCGTTCGCCCCACCGAGAGGAATATCCAGGAAGCGAAGGAGTTCAGCCCTCGGCGTCCATTGCTCGACTCGCTGCTCCATGAATTGCCGAACAAAGCCCCCTGCGGCTTCATCGCCCTCGTAGCGTGCGAGCAAGCTCGCAGCTACATATGCGGGATAGTCCATGAACCGCGTACGCGCACCAAAACACGCCTGCAACAATGGAAGTAGTTGACGAGCGGTGCCATCATCGCGCTCGAGGAATGCGATGTGTGCGTAAATGGCTAACACCCGGGCGCGCTTTACGTTGGACACAGATTGATATGCCACCTCGAGAGGAATGCCAAACTCCGCGCGCGCAGTCGCTGCATCGCCCTCTTGGAGCGTGCACACCGCCCAATGAACAGAACGAGCCGAATCCATGACTACGCCGTCCGGAGTGCGCGGTCGCCCGAACAGCGGCAATAGGTCGCGCGCGGCTTTACAGTGACCCAGCTCGAGCAAGACGCCGACTAGATAGTTCAGTGCATTGCCAATGACTACCTCGTTTTTCCACGTTTGCCCTACTGCCAACATGTCTCGCATCGCCGACAGAACAAGGTCGACGCGACCCAAGAGCTCGTGGCTTAGCGCAATGAGCACGACGCACCCAACGTAGTACCTCTCGATGCGCGGCCGGTTTGCAATGATCAGATCGTGGGCCAGCACGGCATTGGAGAGCCCGAGTGAAGGCTGATTCATGAATCTTACGAAATATTGCGCCGCGCACAGATAGCGAAGCAACCGTTCGTCCTCGTTTCCAGGCTGGACACTTTCCACGGAGCGCCAGATCACGTCAACGATAGCCCGTTCCCAATTGACGAATGAATACCGGGCGAGAAGGTGATAGGCCGCGTTCAAGCGATGCAGCGGAGTTGCGTCTGTCGCCATGACGCAGGATTGCATCCGCAACGCCTCTTCCGTAGTAGTCGGATCTCGCCTATTTAGAGCAATGTGCGCAAGAAGCTCCACATCGTGATGAGCCACGAAGCAGCCAGGTTCGAGCGCGCGAGCCACATCGTCATAGCGCGCGTGAATCCGGAGCACCGCGTCGACCGTTGACTCGCCATCACCGAGGAGCCAGAGCTCAGCCGCCCGGTGGAGATATTGCAACGCCGCGTCTGACACCCCAGAAAGCTCAGCAGCCCGCTCCAACATCAGCGCACCTTCAACCGGAAAGCCACTAGCCGCAAGCAACGTTGCTGCCAAGTCCAGCTCCAGCCGTGCTTTTGCTGGTTCCCCAGCATCGACCCAGTGTGTAACAATGGCCCAGTGGCGCCTCGGTTCGGTTCGCTCCATGAGTCTTCCGGAAAACTCGAGCCATTCCGCGGCGTTTCTGTGCAGGAGTCGCTTCGTCGAGGTGTGGGCTCGTCGCAACGCGGCCTCCGTCCAGAGAGCGTGGGCGGACATCATCGCGTCAACAGTGCGCGCTATCCCGGCGGCTTCGAGTTCTCGCGTCGCGGTCAGAAGCGCTGCCCGATCCAACATTGCCACAGCTTCGAGGGCTGGAAACACGGTATCTAATCCGAGGACTGCCACCGTTACAAGGACCCTGCTCGCGGCTGCCGACAAACGGTCGAGACGTGCCTGTACCATCCGTGTCACAGACGCCGGCAAGGAAGAGGCATCGCCCGTCGTTAGCCAATGATCAACGAGGGATTCCCCGATGAATGGAATACCGGCTGCCTTGATCACCAATTCTTCGAGCACCTCAGGGGGAACGCAGCGTGGTTCCGCTCGCGCGCTACACAAAGCCCGGACGTCCACCTGCGCGAGCGGATCGAGCCAGTGGACCTCACGCACCTGCTCCCACGATGTGCCATCCATCGGAAAGATCGTCGCGAACCGCTGCGCACATTCTTCATCGCTCTCGGCGCGGATCGCGACAATCCAGCACGCCGGGTCCTGCGCAAACACGGGTGCGAGAATAGGCCACGAGCCCGGCTCGGCCCACTGCGCATCGTCGATCACCACGGCGAGCGGGCTCTCGTCAGTCAATGCGCTCACCAAATCTCTTAGCGCCGCATAAACAGCGGCTCGGCGCGCTCCCGCGTCTGGAACCGATTCATCCGGCGCTGCGTCGCCAGTGAGACGCTTCAGAACATTCACCGACTCGGGGTTGGCGCCAATCGCGCCACGCATGCGCAGCAGCTCGCGGGTGAGGTCGATCACAAGTGACAGCGGCCGCAATTGATCGCCGAGAGCGCAGCGTAGCCGAACGATCTGGGCTCCATTCACACGGGCGATACCGCACACCTCGTCGAGCAGGCGAGTCTTGCCAATTCCGGGAGGTCCGCCCAGGCCGACGCGGCGCGGCAACGCGCCCGGTGCCTCAACCGCCTCCAGAAGTCGTGCCAGAATGTCGCCTCTACCGACCAAGCGACTTGATGCCGCTCCCGCTGGCGCAACGGCGCGGCCATCGCCCCGCCGAATGTCCGAGCTGCCACTCTCGCGACTGTGCGCTCCCGAGAAGGATGCCACGGGTTTGAGGCGCGCCTGCATTCGCCGAGCCTCCGCGAGTGCTCGCTGGGCACCGGCGTGCTCATCCCGAAAACTCAAGACCAGGCGCGCTAGTCTCTCAACGTCGTACCAATCTCCAGCGCGCACGCTCGACGACAGCCATTCTTCAAGCGAGCGAACCACGTTCATGCGCAACGCGTCGCGCGAGTCCTCCAGCCACCGAGACATAGCGTCAGAAAGCCTCGGCTCGAATCCGAGAAGCACATCTCCCTGGACGAGCGCAATCACATCTGCCGCCGACCTCGCGCTCGCAAGCGTGTCGACATCCAGGGTGACCTGATCCACCTCGAGGCGGATTTCCGGCGCACGCGACACCAGCGGAATGCCGTAGCGCTTGAGTCGCATGACCACCTGCCGGAAGCGCTCGCTCCTGAGCTGTTCATCCAGGTCAGGCCAGAGAAGCGCTGACAGATGCGCACGTCGAATCGCCCGACCTCGATGCAGGCACAAGTACAACGCCGCGACGAAAACCAGAGGTTCACGCGACGGAATCGATCCTAGGTCCGTTGTAATCTGTGGAGCGCCGAGAAGCGCAATACGAATTGCCGCGGCAGGTCTATCCGAGATTCCCATGTCATGGAAGATATCGGTGGGGAGAGCCCGTTAACACGCTTCTCGCAACCGAACATTGAGAGCTGAGGCCATCGAGACTTTCGTGTTGCATGTCCTACCCAGCGCCCGAAACGCGAAAATCCGCAAGGCTGTCATCCCGAGCGAAGTCGAGGGATCTGCACCTTACACTGTGGGATGGTGCAGATCCTTCGACTCGCTGCGCTCGCTCAGGATGACAACGCTGACGAAAAGCGGCGTTTCAGGATGGACACTCGTTATCCGGATGCAAGCAAATTCCTTGAGTGACGCACGGCATCGGCCCAGTTCTTTGGATGCCGCATCGCCGTCGTCTCCGGCCCTTGCGTCCGGTCCGTGGCAGCGACTACTTCCGGACTTGTCGCCCTCTCGCCCGGAGTGATCTGTCGTGCCTCGAATCCCGACCCGCGTCGCCACCATCATTGCGCTCGTGATGTCATCTGCCGCAGCCCACGCCCAGCGGATGACGCCTGCGCCAGCCAACGACACGCGCCCAAGCATTCCGGTCAACTCCGGGAAACTGAGCGCGCCAGACCTGCTCGACACCGCTGCACTCAACACGCTCAAATGGCGCGAGGTTGGTCCCTTCCGCGGCGGCCGATCTGTCGCCGTCGCAGGCTCCGCAGCCCGCCCGAGCGAGTACTACATGGGCACCACCGGTGGCGGCGTGTTCAAGACTCTCGACGGCGGGCAATCATGGGCAGCAATCACTGACAAATACTTCGGCGGAACCATTGGCGCCGTTGCCGTCTCTGCGTCCAATCCCGACGTGGTGTACGTCGGCGGAGGCGAATACGCGCTGCGCGGCAACGTTTCGCACGGCGAAGGCGTTTGGAAATCCACCGACGCCGGAAAGACATGGACCTCGCTCGGCCTCAAGGCCACGCGGCAAATAGCGAGGGTGCGAATACATCCCACCAATCCGGACATCGTCTACGTCGCGGCACAGGGCAACGTCTGGGCGCCCACACCGGATCGGGGCGTTTACCGCAGCAAGGATGGCGGCAAGAACTGGAGCAAGATCTTCTTCCGCAACGATTCCACCGGCGCATCGGATCTCGCGTTCGATCCCTCCAACCCGAACGTGTTGTACGCGGCGTTCTGGCAAGCCGGACGCACGCCGTGGATGCTCAATTCCGGCGGCACGGGCAGCGGCGTGTTCAAGTCGACGGACGGTGGCGACACCTGGAAAGACATTAGCCACAACCCCGGAATGCCCGCGGGGATCTTCGGCAACATCGGGCTCACGGTGTCGGCCGCAAATCCGAATCGCGTCTTTGCCATCATCGAGGCGGACTCCGGCGGCGTTTACCGCTCCGATGACGCCGGCGCCTCATGGACGCGAACCAACGCGGATCGCGCACTGCGCCAACGTGCCTGGTACTACTCGAAGATTCACGCCGACCCGAAGGACACGAACGTCGTTTACGTCAACAACGTGAACTTCAGCAAGTCCACGGACGGTGGAAAAACATTCCGCCCGGTGCGCGGCATTCCGCACGGCGACTCGCACGACTTCTGGATTGCGCCCAACGACAACAAGCGCATGATCGAAGGCGACGACGGCGGCGCCAGCATATCCAACGACGCGGGCCGCACATGGAGCGACGAAGACTTCGCCACCGCGCAATTCTATCACGTCATCACGACGAACCACTTTCCCTACCAGATCTGCGGCGCGCAACAGGACAATAGCACGCTGTGCGGGCCAAGCCGTAAGGCGGGCGGCATCGATGTACGTGATTGGGTAGAAGCTGGCGGCGGTGAGTCAGGCTTCATCGCATCGCGCTCCGATGATCCAGACGTTGTCTATGCGGGCAGTTACGGCGCACTCCTTACCCGCAAGGATCTGCGCACTGGCCTCACGCGCAACATCAACCCATGGCCCGACAACCCCATGGGCCACTCGGCCATCGACCTGAAGTATCGATTCCAGTGGACGTATCCGATCGTGCTGTCGCCGTTCAGTCCGAACGTGCTGTACGCGACGTCGAATTACGTGCACCGCACGACGAACGACGGTCAAAGCTGGGATGTCATCTCGCCCGATCTCACCCGCCACGATCCCAAGACACTTGGCCCGTCCGGCGGGCCGCTCACGAAAGATCAAACGTCGGTGGAGTATTACGCGGTCATTTTCGCGTTTGCTGAATCGCCGAAGCAGAAAGGTGTGCTGTGGGCGGGCAGCGATGATGGGCTTGTGCATGTGTCGCGCGACAATGGCAAGACGTGGCAGGATGTCACGCCGAAAGACATGGCCGTCTTTACACGCGTGTCGCTCATCGAGCCGTCGCACTTCGCGGGCGGGACGGCCTACGTCGCTGCCAATCGCTTCCAGTTGAATGACGACAAGCCGTATCTCTGGAAGACGACCAACTATGGCGCGTCGTGGACGCGAATCGACGCCGGCATCGACCCAACGGAGTTTACGCGCGCCATTCGCGAAGATGACGAGAAGCAGGGCTTGCTTTACGCCGGGACGGAGCGCGGCGTGTGGTTCTCGCACGATGACGGAACCAGCTGGCAGCGGCTGCAGCTCAACCTTCCGCCCGTGCCGGTCCACGATATCGCGGTGCGCGATGGCGATCTTATCGCGGCCACGCACGGCCGAAGCTTCTGGGTGATCGACGACATTTCGCCGCTGCGTCAGATGACGTCGACGCTCACGTTAGAAGACGCGCATTTATTCAAGCCGCGCGATGCGTATCGCGTCAGCTTTGCCGGCGGTCGTGGTGGCGGCGGCGGCGGTGGTGGTGGCGCCATCGGCGCCGCGGCGGGACCACCCATTCATCCAGTGGCCGCGAGTCCAGCGGGCGGGCCAGTCGTGAGCTACTGGCTCAAACGCGCCAATCGCGAAGTCGTGCTCGAGTTCATGGATGCGAAGGGCACGTTGGTCAAGCGCTTCACAAGCAAGCCGGACTCCGCGAGTGCAGCGGATTCAGTCAACCGCGCGGCGCGCACACGAACGCGCGTGGACTCGCTCGTGAAGACAGGAATCTCCGCCGATAGCGCCGAGCGTCTCGTACGTCGTCCGGCAGCTGACGCAGGAGCGGCGGCTGCGCCTGACGAAGACGGTCCTATTCGCACGCCACCTCCACCGCGCGTGCCCGACAAGGCCGGCATCAATGCCTTCAATTGGAACATGCGTTATCCGGATGCGTCCACATTCGAAGGGTTGATCATGTGGGCCGCTGGCACGCAGGGCCCCATGGCGCCCCCAGGTACCTATCAGGTGCGCATGGTGGTGGATGGCAAACCAGTGGCAACGCAGACCTTCGTGCTCAAGAAGGATCCACGCACGAAGGCGACGCCCACCGATCTCGCCGCGCAGTTCGCGTTCCTCGTCAACGTGCGCGATCGCACGACGGCCGCCCATGACGCCGTAAAGACGATCCGTTGGGTGAAATCGCAGCTGGATGATCGCGAGAAGAAGCTCACGGGCGACGCGCTCGCGGAGTTCAAGCCGGCCGCGGCGGCAATGCGCGCAGAACTCTCCGTCGTGGAAGATTCCATCTACCAGACGAAGAATCGCAGCGGACAGGATCCGCTCAACTATCCGATTCGCTTGAACAACAAGATCGCCGCGCTGGCCGGTGTGGCCGGGAGTGCAGAAGCTGTTCCGACGAGGCAGACGACGGATGTCTACAGCGGCTTGTCGAAGCAGCTCGACGGCGAGCTCACGAAAATGAAGAAGGCACTCGAATCGCGCTTGCCGGCAGTAAACGCGACGCTGCGGAAAGCCGGCTTACCAGAAATCGTGCCCCGGCCCGCGGACGTGCCAGCGCCGCCAGGCACGATCAGCGATGACGACGTCGAGCCCTAGGTCAGGCCGGCAGCGATGCCCATGCCGATCGTGTGATAGCCCTTATCCACGTACAGCGTGGTTCCGGTAATTCCCGACGCAAGTGGTGAACAGAGGAAGGCAGTTGCCAAGCCGACCTCTGACGCCTCCAGCTCCTCCGGCAGGGAAGCATTCTCCTTTACGTACGCGACCATCTTCTCGATGATCCCGATTGCCGAGGCGGCGCGCGAGGCATAGGGGCCAGCGGACACCGTGTTTACGCGAACGCCCCACTTGCGGCCCGCCTCGAAGGCAAGTAGCCGAGTGTCGCTTTCGAGCGCGGCTTTAGCGCTCGACATGCCTCCGCCATAGCCCGGGATCACTCGCTCGCTTGCCATGTACGTCAGCGACGCGAACGCGCCGCCTTGCCGCATGAGCGGGCCGAAACGCGACACCATGCTCACCAGCGAATACGAACTCGCACTGATCGCGGCGAGATAGCCGTTCCGGCTCGTCTCGAGCAGGGGCTTCTTCACCTCCGGGCCGTTTGCGAGTGCGTGAACCACGATGTCGAGCGGCCGCTCACCAAAGTCCGCGACGAGTTGCGTGGCCAGGCCGGTAATCGAGCAATCGCCAACATCCTTGTATCGCTTGCTGGTCCGCAATTCCTCGGGGATCGCGTCGAAGGTGTCGAACACGGCATCGAGCGGATAGATCCTCTCGAACGCGAGCAACGAGCCATCACGCATGGTGCGCGACTCATCCATCTTGCCGCGCTCCAGCAGGTTCATGAAAATCGTGAGCGCCGGCGGCCAGGTCCCGACGCACACGCTCGCTCCGGCCTCGGCGAGCGCCTTGGCAATGGCGAATCCAAAACCGCCGTCGTCAGCCACGCCGGCAACGAGAGCGCGGCGTCCGGTAAGGTCGATGTTGAGCATTCCTTCAGTATGACACGGGAGGCCGTCCGAACCAAGGGGGAATTGCGCCGTAAAGAGTGGTGAGTCAATTGCAGGAGAGGCACGTAAGGAATCAGCCAGCCCCCCTGACGCGGTGATGCGTATGGCGACGCTCCTGTACGTGGATGACGAGGAGGCCATTGGCCGGCTCGTGTCACGCTTCTTTACCCGGCGCGGTGATCGCGTGTTGCTCGCGAACTCGGTCGCTGACGCCAGGGCGATGCTGGCCACCGAGGAACCCGACGCGATCTTCATCGACGTGTGGCTCGGCAAGGAAAGCGGCGTGGAGTTGGTCCGCTGGATCGCCGAGCAACATCCTCTCCTCTTTGAGCGGGTGACGTTCGTTACCGGTGAGCTGGTCGAACAGGGCGACACCTGGGCGCTTGGCGGCACGATCGAGCGGCCGGTCATCCGTAAGCCCTTCGAGCTCGCGGCGTTGGCGCGCTCCATCGATGATGCGGGGCCTCGCGCGGGCACGTAACGTGTAGGGGTGTCCCGTCACGTGACCCCCAAAGCAGAGACCGGCTCGCCACTTTCCGACGCACTCGACGCACGCCCTGTGGAAGTCGAGCGGCGTGGCGCATCCATGGCAGCGGGGCCCAGTTTCGCGCGCGGACTGTGGCGAATCGCCGCGGCGGACGTCTCGAGCGGCAATATCGTCGAATTGCTGCATGACGGGCCAGCGACTTTCGACGCCATGTGCGCAGCGATCGAGTCCGCGCGGGAAACCATTGTTGTCGAGCAATACATCCTGCGTTCCGACGACTGCGGCCGTCGTATCGCTGGCGCCCTTATCGACGCTGCCGCACGCGGAGTGGACGTTCGCGTGCTCAGCGACTGGATTGGCATGCTCGGGATCCAGTCGAGCTTCATCACATCGCTCAAGCGGGCCGGCATCCAGCACCGCGTCTTCAATCCGCCAGGCTTTCGGCCGTGGTTCGGGCTCATTCCACGCGACCACCGCAAGCTGCTCGTTGCGGATTCGTCCGTCGGGATCACGGGCGGCGTCGGAATTGGCAGCGAATGGATGGGAAAGTCGAAGCGTCACCGAGCCCGCTGGCGGGACACGTCGGTCCGCATCGAGGGGCCAGCTGCGCACGATATGCAGCAGGCATTCGAAACGATGTGGGAGCGCGCGAACAAGCGAGAACGACGCGGATCGCATCGCCTGACTCGTCGCGCGGCGCGAGGCGCACATCTCGATCCGGCCACGGCCGAGCCTGCGCTCGTCGGGATCATCGAGGGAGAGCCGCTGCGACTACGCGTTGCACGCGCCCTGCAAATGCAGGCAATTTCGGCGGAACGCTCGATCTGGATCGCCAGCGCCTACTTCGTGCCCAGCTGGTCGGAAGTCGAGGCGCTCCTGGGCGCAGCGCGCGACGGGGTGGACGTGCGCATCCTGGTGCCGGCGCGCAACGATCATCCGTGGGTGTCGTTCCTGACGCGCCGATACTACCGCCGCCTGCTCACGAACGGCGTGAAGATCTGGGAGTGGAAGGGCGCGATGATGCACGCAAAGACGAGCGTGGTCGACGGTCGATGGGTGCGTGTTGGCTCTACGGACTTCAACCCACTCGGCGTCGCGATCAACTACGAGCTGGATGCGGTGATCGAGGATGCCGCGCTTGGCGCCAAGGCCGAGGCGATGTTTCTGGAAGATCTCGCACAGTCGCGCGAGATCACGATGCGGAGCCGTTTGCTCAGGGGGTCATGACCGAGCACGCATGTTGCGTTCTACGCGCTATGCACTGGATTCGACGAACGCGCTTTGCCCTGCCCGCGCTGCTGGTCGCCGCAGCGTTTTCACCGGTGGCCGCGCAGCCTGACACCGCTTCGCGCTCCACGGTCCAACTGTTCACGTATCGCGATGGAGCGCTCGCCGCCGGCGTCATACTCGGCGCGTTGTTCGCGCGTCGTCTCGACGAGCACTACGCCCGACGGCTCCAGGATTCTTCCACGCAGGCGAATGCGAAGCTGCATACGCTCGCGACGTTCGTGCGAACGACGGCGGCGCCCGGCGCGCTGATCATCGGGACCTCGATGTACGCCACTGGGCGACTGGCGAAGAACGAGCATTTGGCGTCGTTGGGGCTTCATGGCACTGAGGCGCTGATGCTTGGCGAGGTCGCAGGTGGGGTGCTCAAGGGTTTCATCGGCCGACAGCGGCCGTATGTCACGCCGCAGAACGCGCATAGCTTTGGATTCATGCGCGGATTTGGGCAGGGCGATAAGTTCCGCTCGTTTCCTTCTGGGCATTCACTGGCAGCTTTCGCGGCGGCGGCAGCAGTGTCCAGCGAGACGTCGGGGTGGTGGCCGAATACACGATGGATTTTCGGGCCGCCATTGTATGCTGGCGCGACGCTCACTGCCGTTTCGCGGATGTATGACAACCGACATTGGGCGAGTGATGTCATTGTCGGCGCAGGGCTTGGTACGTTCGCCGGCTTGAAGGTAGTGCGCTATAACAATGCTCACCCAGGCAACAAGTTCGATCGATGGCTGCTTACTGGCTCACTCACTCCCACTGCCGACGGCGGCCATGCGCTGCGGTGGTCGCTGCTGCCCGATTTTTCGAGAGAGCGCTTACCGAAAAGTCCGTGAACGCCTTCACGTCGTGAAGCGCGGGCCAAAGAGCGGAATATTCATTATCGCGCCGATTGTCGGCCCTGTGGGCGACCGTATCGCCGACCTGCAGGGGGAGCACGATCCGCGGATTCTCACGCTCGGCCGGCCGCATGTCACGATTGCCGGCTCGTCAGGCATTGGTCCGATCGCGGCGAATACGCCAGTCGAGGAACTCGGGGAACGCCTGAGTGGCATTGCGGCCGAGACTGCGCCGATTACGTTGCGTTTCGGACGGCCAACGAAGTTCATGCAGACGGAGATTGTCGTCCTTCCGCTCGATCCGCATGGGCCGCTTCGCGCGCTGCATGAACGCATCAAGCTGAGTGGGCTTCGGAGCGCGCCGCCGCGATTCTTCTTTACGCCGCACGTGACGCTGAGCCTCTATCGTGAGCTGCCGAAGGAAGCGCTGAACGCGCTGCTGCGTGAGAAATTCGATGACCCCGTGGTCGTGAGCCGGATCGAGGTTCACTTGACGCACGACACGGGAGAGTCTCGCAAGTTGCTCACCCTAGCGCTTTTGGGTGAACGGTGAACAGTGAACGGTGAACCAGCACCTACCCTCTCCGTCCTCGACTTCATATCGGCCGACATGTCGGCAGAATCAGCCGCGTCATTTACAGCGCTGGTTGTCGATCATCTCTCCCAGACGGGTACTGGCGACGGCTCGGTCAGCACGGCGCTGAACACCCAAGAGATCGCTGCGCGCTTCGATGAACCGCTCCCGCTGCATGGCGCGTCGCTGGAGTCCGTGATCGCGCGATTACGCGACGATGTGATGGCTGACTGCAATCGTCTCAACCATCCGCGCGCCGTGGGGCACCAGGTGTCGGCGCCGTTGCCCGCCGCGATCTGGACGGAGTGTGTCATCAGTGCGCTCAACCAGTCGGTGGCGGTGGCGGAGATGTCGCCGACGGCCACAGCGATCGAGCATCGCGTCATCCGATGGATGTGTGATCTCGTCGGCTACCCAATCGGTGCGGGAGGAACGCTCACGAGCGGCGGTACGGAGGCCACGCTCACCGCGCTCCTCGCTGCGCGCGCAGCGGCAATTCCAGATGTGTGGACGAATGGAGTTGGCGCAGATCCACCTGTCATCATCTGTGGCACTCATACGCACTATGCGGTTGCGCGCGCGGTTGGGGAGCTCGGGATCGGCATGCGGAATGTTGTTGTCGTTCCGTCGCGCGCATGGTCAATGGACACCGATGCGCTCGCCGCCACACTCGACAGGCTGGAGCGCGAAAGCCGGCATGTCATGGCCGTCGTGGCCACGGCCGGTTCTACGGCGACCGGTTCCTTCGACGATCTCGAGGCCATTGGCGCCCTGTGCGACTCGCGCGACATCTGGCTTCACGTGGACGCCGCTCACGGCGGATCCGCACTTTTGAGCGCGCGGCATCGCCATCGCTTGCGAGGAATCGAGCGAGCACGGTCGATCGCATGGGATCCGCACAAGATGATGCTGCTTCCCTTGGCGGCTGGTCTGCTGCTCGTCCGCGATGAACGCGTGCTCGAGGCGGCGTTTTCGCAGCGCGCTCCGTACCTTTTTCATGGTGCCGATGGTGCGCGCGTATGGGATCAAGGCGTGCGCAGTTTCCAATGCTCGCGTCGTGCAGACGTGATCAAGCTTTGGGTCGCGCTCCAGCGGTACGGCGCGAACGGCATCGGCGCGCTGTACGATCAACTCTGCGACGTAACCGTCGCCATGCACGATTTGCTCGTCGCACATCCGTCGTTCGTCGTGCTGCATGCGCCGGCGGCGAACATCCTCTGCTTTCGTTACATCGGTGACGGATCGCTGAACGATGCGGCGCTCGACGCGACGAATCGCGAATTGCGCGAGCGGTACAACCGTTCAGGCGCGGGATGGATCACGGCCACGGACCTCGACGGCCAGCGAGTGCTGCGTGTAACGATCATGAATCCGCGTACGACGCCGGAGCACATGCG
>JBDTXZ010000004.1:0-21233 GCA_040005935.1 bacterium
CTCGTACGTCTCCGCCGCGTGCGTCAGGCGCGGAGAGGAGTTGCTGGGCGTACTGAGCCTCACGCATGCCGGTGGCCTTGGGCTTCCGCGTCCAGCGCTGAAGGAGTGGATGCCGCGGTTGGCCGACCAGCTCGCGACGTTTCACGAACTGCTGGGTGTTCGGCGTCGGTATGGTCGACATATGCGCCAGAGTCAGGCGTTGCTTGATGCCGTTCAGCGACTGCAGGGCGATCGAGCGGGCGAGGGCCTGGCGCGTGCGCTCTGTGAAACAGCGCTCGACGTGTCGGGCGCGCGCGGCGCGGTGCTCGTCCGGTGGGATGGCGAGAGCGAGGTTGGTGAGGTGCACTTCGCTACGGAAGGGACGGGTCTCCGTGCGCCCACTCCGCTGGACGGCGCGAGTGTTGTGGCGGACGTGTGCCGCACGGGCAAGCTTCACGTGCTGGAGGATTCGCGCGGCGCCGCGTCGGGACAGGCTCTGTACGGGGCAGTTCGAGTCATTCGCGAGCCGGGTTCCGTCGCCATCATTCCGGTCGCCAAGGAAGGACGTGTACTGGGCGCCCTGATTCTCGAGGCAGACGAAGTCGGAGCGCTCACCGTGGAAGACGCGCGTCCATTGACCGTTCTGGGCGCCGTTGTAGCCGGGTCGCTCGAGCTAGCGTGGCAGTTCGCCGAGGTGGACCGTCGCGCGAGGACCGATGCACTGACTGGGCTGTGGAACCGGATGCACTTCGGCGAACAATTGACGCGGATACTCGCGGAGGCCGATCGCTACGATCACCCTGTGTCGTTGGTGTTGATGGACATCGACCACTTCAAGAAGGTGAACGACACGTGGGGCCACGAGGCGGGTGACGCTGTGTTGAAGCAGGTTGCGCGAGTGCTCCAGGATGGTGTTCGCGCGGTGGACGTGTGCGTCCGATACGGCGGTGAGGAGATCGCCATGCTGCTGGCGCAGACGGACAGCGCGCACGCCGTCGAGGTTGCCGAGCGGCTTCGGGTGCGGATTGCGGCGTCACCCGTGAAGCATGGTCCAGCGGAGATTCACGTAACGGCGTCGTTCGGCGTTGCGACGTATCCGGAGACGATCAAGGTGCGGGACCAGCTTTTTCCGTCGGCGGACAAGGCGCTGTACATTGCCAAGCACGACGGGAGAAACTGCGTGAGAGCGAAGCCTTCAACGAAAGGCCGGACAACGAGTTGAAGGGTTTATTACACGTGGTACGGGCTGGCGTCGGTTGGTTGACGCGCGAGTTGCGTGGGATTACCTTGCAGTGAGCAGGGGGCGAACGGCTTCGACGGGACTGGTGAAGCTGTGGGCGCGTGCCGAGGTCTTCGGGCACCTCGTTAAACACTCGGAAAAACTCCAACTGCGAACACCAACTTCGCCCTTGCCGCTTAACTTTTAGTTAGGCCTGCAAGTGCCCGTGAGGAAGCCCGCCCGGGGCGGCTTCATGGGTAACGCAAATCTGGGCTAGCTCTGACGTACGCCTTCGGCGGCGGAGCAAAACATAGAGGGCTTATTCTGCGGTGGGCTGCCCACTGGCCAGCAGCAGGAGACATCAATCAGGGGGATACGCACGTAGTGCCTGTAGTCGATCTAGCTTCGGACCGGGGTTCGATTCCCCGCGCCTCCACTGAAGGTCAGAACATTCAACGGCGTCCTGCGAGGGGCGCCGTTGTCGTTTGCGGGAGCGCCGTCGAAGCGGAGGTGGCCTGAAAGGTGGAGTGCCGCAAAGAATCGAATTTGTTCGAAAGAATGCCAAATTACGGTGCGAAGTTGTGCAATAATTGCGCAAACGGTTGCGCAATTCATTCGCACAAAAAGCTCTTGTGCCCCCGGAGAATAGCTGCTATTCACACGTGCGTAGGAAGCACGGATGTTCACTAACTTCCGCGTTTTTGGCTGACTTTGGTACAATCGGCGCGAGAATTTGCATGAATTGTTTTACCACCGGATCAGCTCGGTGCCTGTTTGTGCAGTCGAAAATCAATTCGCAGTACGATGCTGACGGTTTTCGGCATCGTGGGGTCTGCTCCCGCGTGACACATCGCGATGGCGCATTTGCAACTCCCCAGTTCAAAGTCCGTTGATTTGACGCTTCGATCTCAGAGACGCCGTTCCGGCGCCTCGCTAGTTGGTCAAGGGCGAATTCTCGTTCACGTGGAGGCAGACGAATGGCAGTCACCCGATGTGCGCTGGCCGTAGTTTTCGGCGGCATTTTACTCGCAGCACCGCTTAGTGCTCAGAACGCGACGGGCATCGTGACAGGGCGGATTCTCGACTCCGCGTCGCGGCAACCCCTCTCGTCAGTGAGCGTTCGTATTGTCGGAACGACGAACGGGGCGCTGTCGAAGGTCGACGGCTCGTTCAGCATCAGTCTCGTGCCTGCTGGCGCTCAGCAGATCCGTGCATCGCGCATTGGTTTTGCGGCGCAAACTCGGCCGGTGACGATCAGTGCTGGTGGCACCGTATCGGTCGAGATCGCGATGGCGCCGCAGGCAGCCGTGCTCAGTGACATCGTCGTCACGGGCTATGGGACGCAGCGTCGCGAGTCCATAACGGGCTCGGTGTCAACGGTCAACACCGAAGAGGCAAATGTCGGCGTCATCACCAACGCCCAGCAGATGCTCCAAGGGCGTGTGGCCGGCGTGCAGATCACCGCGAACAACGGCGAACCGGGCGGCGGTTCACAGGTTCGCATTCGTGGAGGCACGTCGATTCAGGCGAGCAACGATCCGCTGTACGTTGTGGACGGAGTGCCGCTCCAGAACGAATCGTCTGTTGCCAGCGCGATGACACCGGGTGTGAACGCGGCTCTGAACCGCAACCCGCTCAACGCGATCAATCCGAACGATATCGAGTCCATGACGGTGCTGAAGGACGCATCGGCGACCGCGATCTATGGAAGCCGCGGCGCGAACGGTGTGGTGCTCATTCAAACGAAGCGTGGTTCCAGAGGCGCTTCAGGCCTCGACTACGATACGTATGTGGCCGCCGCGGCCCCCGCACGCTCCCTCGACTTCCTGACTGGCGACCAGTTCCGCACGTTCGTCAACGATCAGATCAAGGCCGGCAACCTTCCGGCCAGCCAGTCCGCTCTGAACGGGACAGCGAACACGAATTGGGAAAAGGAGCTCACTCGCACCGGCTATTCATCCAGCCAAAACGTGGCGTTCTCCGGCGGCTCGCAGCAGACGCACTACCGGTCCTCGCTGAACTATTTCGACCAGAAGGGCGTTGTCATCGCAAATGGCCTGAAGCGCTATCAGGGTCGCTTGAACGCGCAGCACGCGGCGCTGGACGGGCGCCTCAATCTCGACCTCAACATGACGGCGTCGCGAGTGAATAACGCCTATCTCGCCATGGAAAACGGTGGCGGGTTTACCGGCGGCGTGTTCACGAACATGGCGATCTTCAATCCGACGTTCCCGGTGCAGGTGACCGACTCGGTCACCAAGCAGCTCACCTATTACGAAATGGGAGCTGGCTCGCAGTCGGTTCGTAACCCAGTCGGGCTCGCGAACCAGATTACGGACCAGGCGCCGGAGAACCGCGTTCTGGGTAACATCACCGGCACAGTGTTGCTGATGACAGGGCTCACGGCGCAGACGACGCTCGGCGCCGACTACACGAATTCCGTCCGACAGACGTACGTCCCGCGTGTCAGTCCGCTCGGCGCGGAATTCAACGGTCTCGCGCGGCAGGCAGAGCGCAGTCTGCAGAACCTCAACTTCCAGCAGCTGGTTACTGCCACGCCGAAGTTCAGCACCCGGCAAGAGTTGGAAGTCGTCGGTGGCTATGAGTACAGCTCCTTTGACAACAGCGGTTTCGAGGTTGTATCGCAGGGGTTCATCACGGACGCGTTCCAGTTCAACAATCTTGGAGCAGGAACACAGTCCAGCTCACCAGCGCCTATTTCATACATTCAGCAGAGCAAGCTCGTTTCCTTCTTCTCTCGCGCCAACTACGGCTTCGCCGAGAAGTACTTCCTTACTGGCGTCGTGCGTCGGGACGGCTCGTCGCGTCTGGCTGAAGGACACAAGTGGTCTACCTTCCCAGCGGTTTCCGGATCCTGGCGTGTCAGCAGCGAGGATTTCATGCGGGGTGGACGGTTCTCTACGCTGGCGCTGCGCGCCGGGTGGGGCCGACAGGGTAACCAAGCCGTGCAACCGTACGCGACACAACTACTGCTGAGAACGGACAACGGCGCGAAGTATCCATTCGGGACCGGCGTCACCACCGGACTTTCGGCTACGCAGGTCCAGAATCCCGACCTCAAGTGGGAGACCTCGGAGCAGACGAATTTCGGCATCGATTGGGGCATGAAGAACGACCGCTTCACAGGCGCCATCGACATCTACCAGAAGACCACGAAGGATCTTCTGCTTACGGTTCCCGTGCCGCAGCCGGCCGTGGTTTCCACGCAGATTCAGAATATCGGATCGGTTCGGAATCGCGGTGTGGAAGCCACGCTCGATGCGCGGCTGATCGAGCAGGGTGCCCGCACGTTGTCGTCTGGCCTGGTGCTCTCGGTGGACCGGAATTCCGTGCAGAGTCTTGGCGACGCACCGTTCATCATCACTGGCAACGTGTTCGGACAGGGGCAGTCCGGCAGGTTCTCGCAGCGGCTCATCCCCGGCCAGCCACTCGGCACATTCTGGGGAGCAAAGTTTCTGCGTGTTGACAGTAAAGGCCAGCAGGTATTCAGCTGCGTTGCGGCCAGTGTGGGTTGCGTCAGTGGCGAGACGTTCGCGCCGACGGGCGGCGACGAGATGATCATCGGGAACGCGAATCCAAAGTTCAACCTCGGTTTCCGAAGCAACGGTTCGCAGGGCAAGTTCGACGCGAGCTGGCTATGGCGTGGTGAGTTTGGCCGAGAGGTATTCAACAACACGGCACTCGTGTACTCGACGAAGGGAAACGCAAAGTCATCGCGTAACTTCCTGGTGACGGCGCTCAGCGATCCGATTGGCATCAACGAGCCCGCGATCTATTCGTCGCGCTGGATCGAGAACGGCCGCTTCTTCCGCCTTCAGAATGCGACGGTCGGGTACACGTTTGCGCTGCCGGGCGTGCTCGGTGGTGGACGGACGACCCGCGTGTATCTCTCGGGCGACAACCTCCTGCTGTTCACTCCGTACTCGGGCTACGACCCAGAGGTGTTCGTCGACGCTGGTGTCGCGACGCGAGGGATCGACTACCTGACCTACCCGCGCGCACGCACGTTCACGACCGGCGCACACATCCAGTTCTGATTTCGCCCAGATTGCACTGATTATTCCGCTTAACCATCCAGGTTATGAATCTCATGACGACTTTCTTTTCGAGGTCGATCCGCCGGGCAACTGTGAGCGCGCTGCTTCTAGTTCCCGCGCAGATGGTCGTCTACGGCTGCACGAACTTGACGGAAGTGCCGCAAGACGCACTGACTCCGGACAACGCCTTCCATAGCGACGCAGAGGTGCTTGCGGGTGTTGCGTCGGTGTATGCCGGCCTTCGCGGGACGATGTGGGAGTACTACAATCTCTCTGAGATCAGCACCGACGAGATGATTGTTCCCACTCGCGGCCAGGACTGGTACGACAATGGCCGGTGGCTCGAGATCTACAAGCAAACGTGGACGTCGAACAGCGGCGCGACCCTCACCGATGTGAATGGTGCGTGGAATGTGCTGTTCAGCGGCGTCGCTCGCGCGAACTTGATGATCGATGTGATCACCAAGGCAGGCGGCCCGACCGCTCCGCAGACACTTGCCGAGCTCCGGACGCTGCGCGCCTGGTATTACTACATGTTGATGGACTTCTTTGGCGGCGTGCCACTCGTTACAGACACAAAGGTGCAAGCCACGGCGCGTGTGACGCGCGACTCGCTGTTCAGGTTCATCGAGTCCGAACTGAACGCAACGCGCACGGTGTTGCCAGCCACGCGGCCGTCAGACCAGACGGGCCGTCTCACGTCGGGCGCGGCGAACGCGATTCTGGCGGGACTCTACCTGAACGCGCAGGTCTACACCGGTTCAGTGACGCCGGCGGGCCTGACCAAGGGAACGGCTAAGTGGACGGAGGCCATTGCCGCAGCCGACCGGGTGATCAACTCCGGCACCTACTCCCTCGCCACGGATTGGAAGAAGAACTTCACGCCGGACAATCACGGTTCGCCGGAAAACATCTTTTACATCTCGAACACGAATGCGCAGCCAGGACTTGGGCTGAGCCTTCCGATGCGCACGTTGCACTACAGCCAGCTGTCGGTGCAGGGCGGACCATGGAACGGCTTCGCAGCGATTGCCGAGACGTATCAGGCGTTCGATCCGGCGGACAATCGTCGCAACATGTTTCTGGTTGGCCAGCAGTACAGCTTCGACACAGGTCTGCCCGTCAATGATCGCGGCGGTAAACCTCTGGTGTTCACAGTCGGTATCGGCAACGAGAACCAGGCGGCGGAGAACGAAGGACCGCGCTTCAATAAGTTCGTGCCACTTCCGACGGCGTTGAACGGCGATTCTCATCCGAACAACTATCCGTTCTTCCGCCTTGCGGAGATGTACCTGATCAAGGCCGAAGCGATGAATGAGCTTGGACAGACCGCGGGCGCGATTGCCCAGGTCAACATCGTTCGCGCACGGCAATTCAGCCCGGCAAATCCGGTGGCCGCTGGGCTGTCGCAGCAGCAGGTTCGCGACGCGATCTTCAGCGAGCGACTGTTCGAGTTCACCGCTGAGGGGAAGCGACGTCAGGACATGATTCGCGCCGGTACGTTTACGTCAGCACGGCGTTTCAAGACAGCGGCAACGGGCAACAAGATCCTGTACCCCATTCCGACGACGCAGATCGCGTCCAACCCGCTGCTCTCGCAGAATCCTGGTTACTAAGTCAGTTGGTTTGTCGTGTCACCATAGCCTGCTCCGATCTGGGGCAGGCTATGGTGTAGAAGGGCCTGCCGTGCGCGCGACAATGCGGCGCTGGCGCACTCGCATCCGGTTCGTCGTGTTCTCTCGCTGCTCCCGCCACGCTGCATGACTCGGCTCATCGATCTTCGCTTTTGGCGCCGGTGGTTGGCGCTCTTACCGCTCGCCTTGGTCTCCAGTTGTTCCAGTACTCGCGACGGCGCGGAGGTGGTTCAAGCGGGAGAAGTGCCGGCCGTACAATCGCAGCTATTCACAAAGCTTCCGGCCACTGTTACGGGCGTCCGCTTCGAGAACCATCTCGAGGAGACGCACGACCTGAATGTTTTCACATACCGCAACTACTTCAACGGCGGTGGTGTCGGCATTGGTGATCTGAACAACGACGGACGTCCGGAGGTCATTCTCGTATCGAACCAGGGCGGCCCCAGGCTCTATCTCAACGAGGGAAAGTTCAAGTTTCGCGACATCACGAGTGCGAGTGGGGTGAAGGCGGGAAAAGACTCGTGGAGCACGGGAGTTACCCTGGCTGACGTGAATGGCGACGGACTGCTCGACATCTATATCTGCCGCGCTGGTATCGGTGGACCAGAGCGTCGAGCCAATGCGCTGTGGATCAACCAGGGTCTCGATTCGGATAGTGTGCCGACATTCAAGGACATGGCCAAGGAGTATGGCCTCACGGACGGCGGCTACTCTACGCAGGCTGTGTTTTTCGACTACGATCGTGACGGCGATCTCGACTTGTTCCTGATCCGTAATTCTCCAAGGCCGGTCAACAGCTTCGGGTTGCGCAATATGCGGAATGTGCGCGACGCCAATGGTGGGGCACGGCTTTACCGGAACGACGGCGGTCATTTCACCGAAGTGAGCGCGGCCGCTGGAATCCACAGTCCTGAGATGGCCTTCGGTCTTGGCGTCGTGGTGGCGGATGTCAACAATGACGGCTGGCCGGACATTTACGTCTCGAACGATTTTTACGAGCGAGACTATCTCTACATCAACGCGAAGAACGGCGCGTTTACGGAGACGGTCGACCAGCAAATGCCTGTCACGAGCTACTTCTCGATGGGCCTCGACGTCGCGGACGTGGACAACGATGGATGGCCGGATGTCTACACGACGGACATGTTGCCCGAGGACGAGATTCGCCTGAAGACGACGGCTCAATTCGAGGGTTGGGACGCGTACCAGACGAAGCTGCGGAACGGTTATCACCACCAGCTGATGCGCAACATGCTTCAGCGAAACAACCACGATGGCACTTTTACCGACGT
The DNA here is from genome assembly GCA_040005935.1 of bacterium. GTDB lineage: Bacteria > Gemmatimonadota > Gemmatimonadetes > Gemmatimonadales > Gemmatimonadaceae > AG11. The sequence goes on from JBDTXZ010000004.1 coordinate 8,183, forward strand.
GGGTCAGTTGGCTGGTGTGGCGCGCACCGACTGGAGTTGGAGCGCACTCATCGCGGACCTGGACCTCGACGGATTGAAGGACATTTTCGTCGCGAACGGCTTGGCCAAGGACGTTACGTCGCAAGACTATGTGGCGTACCTCGCCAACGATGAGACGATGAAGTCGGTGACCGGCGGCGGGCGCACCCAGGTCGACTTTCAGAAGTTGACGAATGCGATGACCTCGACGCCGATCGCGAACTACGCGTTTCACAATGCGGGCAACCAGCACTTTACCAATGAGGCGGTCTCCTGGGGCCTCGCGACGCCGAGTTTCTCGAGCGGGGCAGCGTACGGTGACCTGGACGGCGACGGCGCGCTCGACCTGGTGGTGAACAACGTGAACCAGGAGGCGTTCGTGTACCGCAACAATGCACGAGCGCTTCATCCAGACAATCACTTCCTTCGTGTTCGGTTGGATGGGGAAGGGAAGAACCGGCAGGGTGTTGGCGCTCGCGTGAGCCTTTACGCGGGCTCGAATACGTTCATGCAGGAGGAGTCTCCCACGCGTGGCTTTCAGTCGAGCGTTGACCCTGTGCTCGACTTTGGCGTCGGGCATGTCGAGACGATTGACTCGGTCCGCGTGATGTGGCCGGACGGACGCGTCAGCGTAAAGCAGCACCTTGCGACAAATGGGCTCCTCATAATTCGACAGGCGGAATCCGCGGCTGCTTCAGCGCCGGCTCCGCCCAAGCCGGTGATTACCCTCGTCACCGACGTGACGGAGGGGACGGCTCTTGGATTCCGGCATCAGGAAAACCAGTTCGTTGACTTCGACCGCGAACGGTTGATTCCGAAGTTGTTGTCAACCGAGGGCCCGTTCATGGCCGTGGCCGACGTCAATGGCGACGGTCTCGACGACATTTTCATTGGCGGCGCGAAGGAGCAGGCGGGCGAGCTGCTGATCCAGCAGCGAAGCGGCGCCTTCGTGCGGAGCAATCCGGGCTTGTTCGAGCAGGATCAGCTGTCGGAGGATCTTGGAGCAGTGTTCTTCGACGCAAATGGCGATGGGCGTCCTGACCTCTACGTGGTGAGCGGAGGCAACGAGTACTCCGAGGGTGCGAGTGCGTTGCAGGACCGTCTCTACCTCAACGATGGCAGGGGACATTTTACGAAAGCCCTTAACAGCCTTCCTGCGGAGAGCGTGAGCGGCTCGCGTGTTGTTGCAGCTGACTTTGATGGGGATGGGGCTATCGACCTCTTTGTCGGCGGACGCGTCGTCCCTTGGGCATATGGGACCGACCCAAAGAGCACGCTGCTCAAGAATGATGGCCGAGGACACTTTACGGACGTCACGGCGACGGCGGCGCCTGAACTCGAGCACGTTGGCATGGTCACGGACGCGTTGTGGCGTGACATAGACGGAGATGGACGAGTGGATCTCGTGGTCGTGGGCGAGTGGATGCCCATCGTCATCTTCCGGAACATGGGTGGCGGGAAACTCAAGCGCCTTACGGTTCGCGGATTGGAAAAGAGCCACGGGTGGTGGAATCGCATCATCGCGGGAGACTTTGACGGTGACGGACGAATGGATTTCGCCATTGGCAATCTTGGCTTGAACGGCCGATTGCACGCGTCGGAACGCGAACCCGCCGAGATGTACGTCAAGGATTTTGATGGCAATGGTTCGATCGAACAGATCATCACCCTGTATAACGGCGGGATCAGCTATCCCATTACGAACCGGGATGAGTTGCTCAAGACGCTGCCGTTCCTGAAGCCACGATACCCCGGGTACAAGGCTTACGCTGGGCAGAAGATCACGGACATCTTCTCGCAGAAGGAGCTGGCTGGCGCCGTGGTGAAGACTGTTTACACGTTTGCCACATCGCTCGCGCACAACAATGGTGATGGGTCGTACACGCTCGTGCCGTTGCCGGAGGAGGCGCAGCTTGCACCCGTTTACGGACTGCTCTATGCGGATGTGGACCATGACGCGCATGCCGATCTGTTGATGGCGGGCAACTTTGACGGTTTCAAGCCAGAAGTCGGACGCATGAGCTCAAGCACCGGACTGCTGTTGCGTGGCGACGGCAAGGGGATCTTTGCGCCGGTTCGCCCCGAGGTGAGTGGCTTTCGCGTTCCCGGGCAGTCGCGCGACTTGCAGCGGGTTCGCACTGCCAGCGGTGAGTTGATCGTCGTTTCTCGAAACAATGACACGCCGCTGGTGTTCCGCGCACCTCCCGCTGTACGTCTCGCACGTGGGCGATAGGTGATAATGCGATTCAGCAGGGCAATCGCAGCCGGAATGTTCCTGTTCGCGCTGGGTTGCGGCGCCATTGGGCGGGATGCTGCACCGCACTCGCCTGAGGCCGAACTGCTGCACACGGCGATGCACCAGCTTTCCAGTGTCATCGTGTACGACATCTTCAGTCCGCCGCAGGCGAGCCGCGTCTACGCGTATGCAAGCATCGCGGCATACGAGACGCTGCGTCAGGAGCACGCCGAGCATCCTACACTCGCGGGCCAGTTGAATGGGTTGACGCCGGTTCCGGCGCCGGCGGCCCACGTGAAGATCTCGCTCCCATTAGCAGGCGTGCATGCCTTCATGACGGTGGGGAGAGCGCTCACCTTCTCGCGACCGCGCATGGACTCGCTCCGCAGCGCAATGGACGCGCACATCAGGGCAGGCGGCGTCCCCGCCGCCGTATACGACAGCTCGATTGCGTATGGCGAGCGCGTCGCACAGCACATACTGGCGTGGGCGGGGAAGGATCAGTTCGTTCAGACGCGCGGATATCCGAAGTACACGGTGGTATCCAAACCGGGACGTTGGGTGCCCACGCCTCCGTCATACATGGACGGGGTGGAGCCCAATTGGGCCTTCTTGCGTCCATTCGTGCTGGACAGCGCGAGTCAGTTGCGCCCACCACCACCGCCGTCGTTCGACATGACGCCCGGCAGCCCGTTCTATACGAACGCGAAGGAAGTGTACGAGACGGGGAAGCATCTCACGGACGAACAAATCGCCATTGCCAAGTTCTGGGACTGCAACCCGTATGTGATGCACGTGCAGGGACACGCCATGTTCGCCACGAAGAAGATCACGCCGGGCGGGCACTGGATGGGGATCGCGGCGATCGCTTCGCGAAACGCGAAGGCGGACGTGATGCGCTCGTCGGAGGTTTACGCCCGCACCGCGATCGCACTCGCGGACGGATTCATTTCAGCATGGGACGAGAAGTATCGCAGTATGCTGATTCGGCCCGAGACGGTGATTAACACGAACATGGATGAAGCGTGGGAGCCGCTGTTGCAAACGCCGCCGTTCCCAGAGTATCCAAGTGGGCACAGCGTTGTGTCGAACGCAGCGGCGGTCGTGCTGGCGCGTGAGTACGGCACGCCGTTCGCTTTCGTCGATTCGTCTGAAGTCGAGTACGGCCTGCCGGCACGATCGTATTCGTCGTTCGAGGCGGCGGCAGCGGAGGCGGCCATCAGCAGATTGTACGCCGGTATCCATTTCCGTCCCGCCATCGAATTTGGGGCGCTGCAAGGGCGCGCAATCGGTGCGCTGGTGAATGAACGCATTCACACGCGCGCCGTTGCTGTGCGTCCAGTCGCCGACGCAGGTGCGCCGACGACTGGGAGGTCCAATCACTGATTCGGGCGCTTTGTCTTGATGACGACGACGCCGTTCGCCCCACGAACGCCGTACATCGTGAGGTCTGCGGGATCCTTGAGCACCTTGATGGAGGCGATATCGTACGGATTCACGCCGGTCAGACCTCCTCCAGGCCCGGGCTGCGTGGCGATGCCATCCACCACGTACAGTGGGGCGTTGTTGCCCGTGAGCGACCCGGTGCCGCGTATTCGAATCGCGATGCTGCCGTCATCCGTGCGACTGACAATGATTCCGGGCACCTTACTCTGGAGCAACTGTTCAATGGGTACATTGGGAGCGCGGTTGACGTCATCTGCTGTCACGCCGCCGCGCGTACTCGACGGTGCTGCAACAGGAGTTGCTGGCTCGTTCCGTTTCTCAGTGGAGCGAGCGCATCCGGCGCCAAAGACAGCGAGCACCGCGAGCGAGATGAGCGTGCGCGCTTTGTGATTAGCCATTGTCGTCACCACCCTGGTCCTGTGATTGATGCCGGAGCCTTGCGATGGGCCTCAGCTCAATCGCAGCGGGATTTAGCGTCAGCTCCCTGTGGGTAAATCGGCTGCACGGGTCATGCCCCGTCAAGTGATACGAGCGCTCGCGCTCCTCGGGGTGTTGGCGTTCGCTGGGTGTCATTCTGCACCGCAATCGCCAACCCTGTTCGAGTTACTTCGACCCGAGGCCACCGGTGTCACGTTCGAGAACCGACTGCCCGAGGACACGACATTCAACATCCTCAACTACCTGTACTACTACAACGGCGGCGGAGTTGCGGCTGGCGATGTGAATGGTGACGGCCTTCCGGATTTATACCTGACGTCCAACGCTGGACCGAACCGTCTCTACCTCAACAAAGGCAACTACACGTTCGAGGACGTGACCGCGCACGCTGGTGTTGCCGGGGCTGGTGGCTGGACCACCGGCGTCACGATGGCCGACGTCAATGGCGACGGGCGCCTCGATTTGTACGTCTCCGGGGTGAGCTACCTGTCGAAGCAGGGGCACAATGTGCTGTACATCAACAATGGCGACGGGACGTTCAGCGACAAGACAAAAGACTATGGCCTCGAGGCGGTCGGATATTCAACGCAGGCGCTGTTCTTCGATTACGATGGCGACGGCGATCTCGATATGTACCTGCTCAATCACTCGACGCATACGGAGCGCACGCTAGGCCAGCAGGCAGATCGCCGAGTGCGCAATCCGAGGTCGGGCGACAAGTTGTTTCGAAATGATGGTGGTCACTTCGTGGACGTCAGCGCCCGGGCCGGCATTTATAGTGGCGTGGAGGGCTTCGGGCTTGGTGTCGTGGCGAGCGACATGAACCAGGATGGATGTCCCGATCTGTATATCGCCAACGACTTCCAGGAGAATGATTTCCTCTACATCAACAACTGCGACGGAACATTCACGGAGTCGATCGAGCGGTTGACGGCACACACAAGCCGCTTTTCGATGGGCGTTGACGCGGCCGATTTCAACAACGACCTCAAGCCCGACCTCATCTCGCTCGACATGCTCCCGGAGCGAGAGGAGATTCTCAAGACATCCGCGAGTTCCGAGACCTTCAACCTTTTCAATCTCAGACTGAAGGCCGGTTACCATCCACAGTACGCCCGGAATGCGCTGCAGCTGAATCGCGGCGGCGCGCGGTTCAGTGAGATTGGATATCTCGCCGGCGTGTCTGCCACCGACTGGAGTTGGGCGCCGTTGTTCGCGGACCTGGACAATGACGGCCACAAGGACCTGTTCATCACGAATGGCGTCTTTCGTCGCCCGAATGACCTGGACTATATCAACTACGTTGGCAACGAAGCCAATCAGGCATCGCTGGCGCAGGGTATCACGCAGAAGAACCTGACGCTGCTGAAGCAGATGCCGCAGATCCCGTTGGCGAAGTACGCGTTTCACAACAACGGCAACTTGACGTTCACGAACGTGGCGGAAGCATGGGGGCTCGCACAGCGCGGCTTCTCGAATGGCGCGGTGTACGTCGACCTGAACAACAGTGGCGCGCTGGATCTCGTCGTCAACAATGTCAATGCGCCCGCATCGATTTATCGAAATCGTGCGCGCGAACAGAATCACAATCACTCGCTCTCCGTCAGCCTGCGCGGCGCAGGGGCGAACACCTTCGCAATCGGCGCCACCGTGATCATTACGCACGGCGGGACACGTCAGATGCTCGAGCAAATGCCGACGCGCGGATTCCAGTCCTCCGTCGACCCGCGACTCCACTTTGGACTCGGCGCGTCGACGCGCATTGATTCGCTCGTGGTGATCTGGCCCGACCATCGGTTCCAGGTTCTCATCGGAGTTGCCGCGGATAGCGCCCTTACGCTCGAGCAGCGCAATGCGTCTGGCACGTACAGCTTCGCGCCTGCATCAGCGCCGGCACCGCTCTTCACGGATGTGTCAGCAACGGCGGGCATCGACTACAGACATGCCGAGAATTCGTTCGTCGATTTCGATCGCGAGCCGTTGATGCCTCATATGTTGTCGACTGAAGGGCCCGCGCTTGCCGTTGGCGACGTCGATGGCGACGGGCTCGACGATGTATTTCTCGGCGGCGCCAAGTGGCAGGCTGGGCGTCTTTATCTTCAACAGCGCGATGGACGCTTTCGCGCGAGTACGCAACCAGCGCTTCAGGCAGACAGCTTGAGCGAGGATGTCGACGCTGCGTTCTTCGACGCAAACGGAGATGGGCGGCCGGATCTATTCGTCGTGAGTGGCGGCAACGAATTCTGGGATCAAGCGGAACCGCTGCGTCCTCGACTGTACATCAACGATGGCCACGGACAGTTCCGGCGCGACGTGTCGGCGCTTCCAGCCATTTTTGAAAACGGCGCGTGCGTTGTGGCGGGCGACTTCAACGGCGATGGACACGTGGACCTGTTTGTTGGGGGCCGAGTGGTGTCGCGACACTATGGGATAACGCCGCGCAGCTATCTGTTGGAGAACGACGGCAAGGGTCACTTTACGGACGTCACGGAAGTGAAGGCGCCTGGCCTGGCTCACGTGGGGATGGTCACGTCGGCCGCGTGGGTGGAGTCGGCGGTCAACGGACGGCTGGACCTCATCGTCGCCGGAGAGTGGATGCCGATAAAGGCGTTCCGTCAGGAGAGCGGACGTCTCGTCGATCGGACGACGGAAGCTGGCTTTGCCAACACGAACGGTTGGTGGAACACGATTACTGCAGTATCGTTGAGCGGCAACGGACGCAGCGACCTGCTCCTCGGGAACCTCGGGCTCAACGCGTATCTGCGGGCGGAAAAGAACGAACCCGCGCGACTATATGTCGGCGACTTTGCACACAGCGGGGCGCTGGAGCAGGTTCTCACGTTCTACAAGAACGGCGTCAGCTATCCCATCGCGGGTCGCGACGAGTTGCTGCGCCTGATTCCATCGCTGCGGAGCAAGTTCACGTCGTACAAGGATTTCGGCGCGAGCAGAATCGAGGACATCTTTCCGGCGGCCGATCTGACGAAGGCGACAGTCTTGGAAGCGAAGACGTTCGCGAACTCGTTAGCACTGAGTACCGGCAAAGGCGGGTTCGATGTTCGCCCGCTTCCGGTTGAGGCGCAATTCGCGCCAATCTACGCCGCGCTCAGCGGAGATTTTGATGGCGATGGGCATGTGGACGTGATCGTCGGCGGCAACTTTTACGGCGTAACGCCTGTGCAAGGGCGCTATGATGCGAGTTACGGCCTGCTCCTACGCGGAAGCGGGACGGGCGCTCTCGAGCCGGTGGCCATGGATGCAAGCGGTCTTCGGATTGACGGTCAGGTGCGCCACATGTCGCTGCTGCACGCAGCCGATGGCGGTCGGCTCATTGTTGTCGCGCGAAATGACAACACGGTGCAGGTGATACGGCCGAACAGGATGCGCGGAGCGCGCGTTGCGCAGCATTCGCGTGGACACAGAGGAGGTTGATCATGTCAAGGCATGCGACGCAACGGCGTTCAACTGCGTTCGGCATTCTTGCGGCGTTCGCCGTCGCAACAGGATGTCACTCGTCGGCGTCGACGGCGGGCGTTCCAGTTGTCGCTTCGACGCTCTATGATCCGGCGCACGATCTCGGTCAACTCTTTCACGACGTGCAACTCGCGCGCGTGTTCCCGGACTCCAAGACCTTCGTCGATGCGAAGGCGCGTTCGTCGCCATCCGACATCGCGGCGCGGTACGCGGCGGCCAAGGGGACGCCGGGATTTGATCTGCGCGTGTTCGTCGAGCAGCACTTCGAGGCGCCTCGGGCGGCGGGGGATGGCGTGCGCTCGGACACATCGCAATCGATGGAGCGCCACATCGCGTCACTCTGGCCGGCGCTCACGCGGCCAGCCGATCCGGTTGATCCGCGGTCGTCGCTCATTCCGTTGCCTGGGCCGTACGTCGTTCCGGGCGGCCGATTTCGCGAAGTCTACTATTGGGATTCGTACTTCACGATGCTTGGCTTGATCGAGAATGGGCGGACGGACCTCGTCAAAAACATGCTTGACAATTTCTCGTTCCTTGTGAAGACCGTCGGCCATGTCCCGAATGGGAATCGCACGTACTACCTCAGTCGCAGCCAACCTCCGTTTTTCGCCGCGATGGTCGGGCTGTACGCGACCGCCACCGACACGTCGCGAGCGGTCGCGTATCTCGATGCCATCGAGGCCGAGCATGCGTTCTGGATGGCGGGTGCGGAGTCGGTTCCGGCGGGAGAAGCGTCGCGTCGCGTCGTCAAGCTGCGCGACGGGTCGCTGCTCAATCGTTACTGGGACGACAGGCCTGAACCGCGGCCGGAATCGTATCGCGAGGACTTCGAACTGGCGCAGCGCGTGCCTGAAGGCCAGCGCGAGGCACTCTATCGCAATATCAGGGCGTCGGCCGAGAGCGGGTGGGATTTTTCGAGCAGGTGGATGCGTGATCCGGCGGATCTCCGGTCACTCGAGACCACTGAGCTCATTCCTGTTGATCTCAACAGCCTTCTCTATCATTCTGAACGTACAATCGCCGCGCTGCGGCTCAAGCGCGGTCGTCCGGGCGACGCGCAGGTCGCGGCGCAGTTTGCGACTGCGGCAGAGAATCGGCGACGAGCGTTGCTGGCAGTTGCCTATGACGCCACCGAGGGATTCTTCTTCGATGTGCGCTGGCGAAGCGGACAACGTGTGACGGACCGGCCGACGATGGCTGCGGCAGCGCCACTCTACTTCGGTATGGCAACACCCGAGCAAGGGCGCGCAGTGGCTGCTCGGCTTGGACGCGACTTTCTCAAACCGGGCGGTTTCGTGACGACGCAAATCGCATCCGGACAGCAATGGGACTCGCCGAACGGGTGGCCGCCGCTGCAGTGGCTCGGGGCTCAGGCCGTGAGAGCGTACGGACGCGCAGACATCGCGGACGACGCGCGTAACCGATGGCTGGCGCTCAACCGTCGCACCTATCGGGTGACGGGTAAGATGACGGAGAAGTACGATGTGACCGATCTCGGTAAGCGCGCGGGCGGGGGCGAGTATCCGACGCAGGATGGATTCGGTTGGACGAATGGCGTTGCGCAGGTGATGGCGGCGCAGGAGCGGGCGCGGGCGGCGGTTTCCCCGGCGAGGCCTTGAGGCATGGCCAGCCAACAAGCAGATCCTTCGACTCGCGGCGCTCGCTCAGGATGACAACTCAGACGTCGCGCTTGCTCTGGATGGCATGTGTGGTGGGTGTCATTGGGTTCGTGCTCACCGAAATTGCCAACGTGTATTTCATCATGCCGATGCCCGGCAGCCAGCAGATGCGAAGCATCGATGCGGCGTACGCGATTTACGCCTGGCGTTGGCCGTTGCGTGTCGTCTTTGGGGCGATGGCATTGGCCGGAGCAGTGGCCGTCTGGCGCACGTCCAACTGGCGCCGCTGGCTTGCGCCGGTCGCGATCGTCGCTGCGGGACTGGTCGCGTACGTCGTGAATTTCAAGATGTCGGCTGACCACATGTTCCTGCAGCCGAGCGTGTTGAACATGCAGCCCGCGACGCGCAACGCCGTGAAGCTGAATCGTCTTGTCGTGGGGTTGAACATCAACGGCGACGCGCGAGCATACCCGCTTCAATTCATCGGCTACCACCATCAGGTGCGCGATAACGTCGGTGGACGCAATGTGCTGGTCAGCTATTGCACCGTCTGCCGAACGGGACGCGTCTTCGTTCCCGTCGTGGCCGGCAAGCAGGAAACGTTCAGGCTCGTCGGCATGGACCACTTCAATGCCATGCTCGAGGATAAGAGCACGGGGAGTTGGTGGCGTCAGGCAAATGGCGAGGCGATCGCCGGTAAGATGAAGGGCACCGCACTTCCCGAAATCCCGCGCTTGCAGGTGACACTCGCGCAATGGCTTGCCCTGTACCCGAACAGTCTCGTCATGCAGGGCGATTCGACGTTCGCTGACGAATACGCGAAGAACTATCGCTACGAGCGCGGATGGAGCACGAGCAAGCTGACGGGCACCGACACAGCCTCATGGCGCGACAAGTCCTGGGTCGTTGGCGTGTCCGTCAACCAACACAGCAAGGCGTACGATTGGAATCGGCTGCGTCGCGAGCGGGTCGTGAACGACGTCATCGGCGGCATGCCCGTGGTCGTGGTCCTAGGTCCCGACAGCCTGAGCTACTTCGCGTTTCGTCGTCCCGACGCGTCGACGCGATTCGCGCTCCGTGGCGATTCGCTCGTCGCGGACGGGCATGCGTACGCATTGAGTGGAATCGGCGACGCAGGACACCTTGAACTGCTCAACGCGAGCCAGGAATTCTGGCACAGCTGGCGGACGTTTCAACCGGGGACGGAGCGGTACTAATGCTACGGCGAGGGAGGCTTCGCCATGACATATCCTTGCGTCGAGATGCGCTTGCCCGACATCTCGTAGGCAAATGCCGGCATATCCTGTACGCCACTCGCGTCGATCCATGCGTTGTAAAACTGGAAGAGCGCCACCACGCTAATCGCGTCGTAAAGCGCCTCATCGGTCCAGCCTGCCGCATGCGCGGCGTCAACGTCCGCCTGGCCAATCGAAAGCGAGTCGTGCACCATCTTCCTCACGAAGGCGTAGAGCACACGATCCTTTTCCGGAATCGACGCGGCGTCGAGATCGGTCAGTACACTCTGGACGAGATCACGATCACCCAACAACTCCGCCGCGACCGCGGCGTGAGAGCCAATTCAGAAGAGGCACTGATTGAGCTTGGACGTCAGCGCTGCGATAAGCTCGCGCTGTCCGGGCAGCAGCGGTGACGGACCGCGCATCACCCCCTGCGTAAATGCGGCAAGATGGTCGGTCCGGTCCGGCTTGAATGCAAAGAGGTGCATGATCTGCGGAATGGGCGCGCCCGCCGCGCGCATTCCTGCGATCGCTTCAGAGCGTGCTCCAGTTCCGCGGTGCTCCTCGACGTCCTTCAAGTACATCGGCTTCATTGGCGTCTCCATTGGCTCCTGGGATTTTACGATTCAGCACGACGCGTTGCAACACACCAACTTGCCAACCCGGCGGACATGACGCCTCGACGCGCTCCAGAAAACCCGATCCTCACTCCGGCCATGATTCGGCCGTCGCGTCCCGACCTCAACGTGGTGGGTGTGTTCAATCCTGCGGCCACAATGCAGGGCGACGACGTGGTGCTGCTGCTTCGCGTCGCCGAAGCGCCCGCGAAGCACTCGGCAGCTGAGGCTGTCGCGCCTGTATTCAATGCAGGCACCGGGCAATTGGAATTCAGGCGCTGGATGGCTGGCACGCCGCGGCTCGACGTCACGGACCCACGTGTGATCGTCTTTGAGGGAAAGAGTTGGCTGACGTCGATCTCGCATCTGCGCGTTGCGCGGTCGCGAGACGGCATTCACTTCGACGTCGACCCCATCCCCGCGATCTTTCCGGAGACGGCGCTCGAGTCGTTTGGGATCGAGGACCCGCGCATCACGCTGATCGACGGCACGTACTGGATCAACTACACCGCTGTTTCTCCACTTGGCATCGCGACGGCGCTTGCATCGACGAACGATTTTCGGAGCTTCACTCGACACGGCATCATCTTTCCGCCGAACAACCGCGATGTCACGATCTTTCCCGAGAAGATCGGGGATCGCTACGTCGCGCTGCATCGGCCGATGCCGGACGGGATCGGACAACCCGCGATGTGGAGTGCGTCGTCGCCGGACATGATGTCGTGGGGCGATCATCGCTTTGTCGCCGACGCCCGGCTCGGTAGTTGGGACGACGGGAAGATTGGCGGAGGCGCGGTGCCGTTCAGGGTGGCCGAGGGGTGGCTTGCTGTCTATCACGGTGTGAGCGCGTCGCCCATGCAGTATTCGCTGGGCGCGCTGCTGCTGGATGCGAACGATCCGTCCATAGTGCTTGCACGCTCGCGCCAACCTATCCTTGCGCCGGAGACGCCGTACGAACGCGAGGGCTTTTTCGGCGGAGTTGTATTTACCTGCGGACTGTTGGCGCAGGGCGATGCGATTCGCGTGTACTACGGCGCTGCTGACGGCGTCACCGCCGTCGCCGACTTGTCGCTTGCCGACATACTGGCCGGGCTGGCGTGATGACCACCGAGCCGCGATTCGAGCTGGGGATCAACTACTGGCCGCGCGCGAAGGCGATGTACATGTGGCGCGAGTTCGATATCGGCGAAGTACGAGACGAGCTCGCACATATCGCCGACATGGGGTTCGATACGGTGCGACTGTTTGCGTTGACGCAAGACTTTCTTCCAGCGCGGGAGTCTGTCGACGCAGCCATGGTTGGCCGGTTGGTGGATGTCGCGCGCGTCGCGAGTGAAGCCGGGTTGTCGATTGTGCCAACGATCCTCGTCATCAACATGAGCGGCAACATCTGGTGGCCATCGTGGATGCGCGACGCCGATGGCATCCCGGGTGATCTCTTTGCAGAGCCTTCGCTACTTCGATCGCAGACGCAGCTCGCAACTGCATGCGCGAGCGCCCTCGCGGGCGACGCATCGGTTCGTGCGATCGACATTGCGAATGAGATCGACGATGCACAGCGCCCCGTATCGCGGCAGGCAGCGCGCGCGTGGACCTCCGCGATGGCAAACGCCATTCGCGACGTCGCGCCTGGTACCCCGGTACGGATCGGCGCGCACCTGCCATCGCTCACGACTGACAACAACATGAGGGTCGATGACTTGGCGTCCGAGCTGGATGAAGACGTGATGCATGCGTATCCACTCTATTCGGACTTTGCGCGCTCCTTTCTCGATCCGGAACTTGTGCCGTTTGCGTGCGCGTTGACGGCGGGGCTCGCGGGAAGGAATCGCGCGCCACTGATGCAGGAGTTTGGTCTGTGCACGGCGCCACAGGGTTCTCCGGGACTCACAATTGCCGACGAGTTTCTTGGCCAGGTGCGCACGCAGTATCTGGCATCGGAGGAGGAAGGCGCGACGTACTATC
>JBDTXZ010000005.1:0-18611 GCA_040005935.1 bacterium
GCCTATAAGCCGGGTTCTGTCGAGTGTTGCCACTCGGACGGTCATTCCTCTAGGAACATGGTCACCCATGCTCTCAAGCAGCCTACCCGCAACGTCTTGATCGAGGTGGGCCACCTCTCGTTGCCTATTTGGCCTTGCTCCCACTGGGGTTTACCGAGCCACGACTGTTACCAGTTGTGCGGTGAGCTCTTACCTCGCCGTTTCACCCTTGCCTGTATGCCAAAATCAGCACCATTGGCGGTTTGCTTTCTGTTGCACTATCCGTCGATGCATTCTCAACATCGCCCAGGCATTACCTGGCAGTGTGCCCTCTGGAGCCCGGACTTTCCTCGAACACTTGCATGCTCGCGACCATCCGGCCGACAGTATCCAGCTACAAGATAACCCACTGCATCGAAAGGACAGATGACGCATACGTGACAATGCTACCTATGATGTTTGTTCAAAGGTACGGACGCAAATAGTGCGTCAAGATTCACTCCCAACGAGCAGAGGGTGAAATAATGGTAGATCCCAGCAGTGTCGAAGAATTGCCGCCGATATCGACGTTCATCACACCCGCGGAACGACCTCACGTTGATGCTGCTGGTGAGGGATACTATCAGGCTCTGCATCGAGAGAATGTGGACGATCTTATTCGTGATCTCAAGTCACGACGCATTCACGCGATTCTCGTCTCTGTTACATGTGCGGGGCCGCAAGCTGCGCGGGTCGCGTCACTTGTGCGAGAATTTCCACGTGTACCAGCGGTTGCGCTTCTGAGTGAGCTCGATCCCAAAACTCCGCAAGCCGTGCTCGCACTTGGCTACAGTGGTATACGCCGAATCGTGGATGTACGACTTGCCACAGGTTGGAGAGAGCTGCGTGGAGCGCTCATGGCAGATACTGGAGACAATGGGCAACGCAGCATTCTGGGACAACTTGCGATAGACCTCGTAGGCGCTCCAGACGACTGTTGGTGTTTCTTTGAAATGCTCTTCATCTGCTCACCGCGTCTAGGCAATATCCGAATGTTGGCGAAACACTTGGGAGTTGTACCGAGTACCATGATGAGTCGATTCTATAGAGCTGGTGTGCCAGCGCCCAAACGCTACCTCGCAATGGCTCGTCTTGTTCGAGCTGCTCGGTTGTTTGAAAATGTCGGATTTTCAATTGCCAACGTTGCCAATCATCTCGACTACAGCTCTCCGCAAAGTTTCGGACGACACGTTCGAATGCTCTTGCAGATGAGTGCTGGAGACTTTCGCGCACGCTATGATGGTACGGGCATGTTCGAACGCTTCCGGAGCGAGCTTATTCTTCCCTATTCACCGATGCTTCGCCAGTTGCATCCACTCATTACACCCTCGGAATGGATACGCACCGTTCCCGGAACTAGGAAGAAATTCCCGAATCCGCAGCAGCAGCCATACTAGCCATGCGAGCGACGATGTCGCTCGCCAAGGTCAATGCAATAACAGGCGTTCCATCAGCCTGAATGCTCTCTCGACCGCCCTCTTCACGATCGACAAGCGCCAATACGCCACAGACGATTCCGCCGGCAATTCGAATGGCTTGAATTGCACGAAGGGCTGAACCGCCTGTAGTGATTACATCCTCAATCACTGCGACACGATCGCCCGTGTGAAATGGCCCCTCAATCAGCTTTCCGGTTCCATGGATCTTTGCTTCCTTTCGTACCGTAAATGCTCGCAGCGGATGTGCAGTGCTTGCACTTGCGTACGAAATCGCGTAGCTCAAAGGATCTGCACCAAGAGTGAGCCCGCCGATGGCACTAATATTCCACGTTGCGTCCTGAAGTGCTTGGAGGGCAAGCGGTCCTATTAGTGCGAGCCCATCAGGACTCATTGTGGTGAGCCGTGCATCGATATATAAAGTGGACTCGCGTCCGGATGCGAGAATGAAGTGTCCCTGGCGTGCGGACCGCTCGGCAAGCAGCGTGAGAAGACGACCGTGATCAGGCATAGACGTGGCAGACGTTAGCGGTGCTTTTGAGGGCGGACAATTGATTGAACGGGAAGCCGACGAACGTGCAGGGCTTGGACTACTGTCACGATTTCTTGGCGCCGTCTTTCTTGTACTGCTCGGGGGCCTTCTGCTTCTCGATCGTTCACTCCTGAAAGCAAATCGCAATCAAGCAATACTTGATGCACAAACGGCTGCGCTCCTCACTGAGTCGTTTATTGCGACGCAAACGGACTTGCTCCGCCACATCGCCGATGTTGTTTCGGCAAATTCCCAGACCAACGATAGTAGTTCGATCTACAATAAGGTACAGCAACTCACTACTGGTGTACCTGGACTCCGGCATGCATGGATAGTAGACGCGATGGGCCGTCTGCGGTTCAACACAGCGGCGGCTGGCAACGCAAGCCCACTGAGTCCAGAAGTGCTTGCGCGCCTACAAGGACTGCGGCCAATGAGCGAATTCACCATCGTCATCGTGCCGGTCGCATCGAAGCACACGTTGGTTGTCCTCGTCCAATCCACAATCAACGAACGAGAGAAAAAGGCAAGTGGCGAAATAGCGGCCTTGGTGTTTGATGGAATCGCGCTTCAGCAGTGGCTCGATCGCGTGCAATCAGAGACTAGGTTGGCGCTGGTCGTTCTCTCGGGTGCAGATACGGTGGCGTTTCTTGGGCATCCAGGTCGGAACACGCAGGCGCTTGCGACGATCCAGAAAATTATCCGGCTCCCAACAGGTGGAACGTGGAGTGTCACAGCGACTCACGCTCTGACGACACGTTCTCTACGATGGGCTCTATGGATAGTGGGCGTCTTGGGCGTTCTCTTTTTAGCCATGGGACTCCTGCGCGAACAGCGACGAGCGTTGCAGGCATCCAGTCGATCGATTGAGCTCGAGCGGCTCTACAGTGACGTTAAGCGAGCAAATCAAGCCAAAAGCGAGTTCCTCGCCAACGTCTCGCATGAATTGCGAACACCGCTCAATGCCATTGTTGGATTCGTCGAATTATTGAGAGATGGCTTCTATGGCGATCTCTCTCCGCGACAAGTCCCTCCAGTCGATCGAATTGCTGCGTCTGCAACACACTTGCGACATCTTGTCGACCAAGTGTTGGATATTGCCAAGATTGCTGCTGGACGACTCGAAGTGCATCCAGAGACAATCGTGCTGCGTCCCTTTGTCCTGAATATTGCCAGCGAGTTGGAATCACTGGTGAGTGAGAAGGGCCTCACATTTTCGATTACCGTCGGTGCATCACTACCGCGTGTACGGACCGATCCGACGCACCTGCGTCAAATTCTGATCAATCTCATCGGTAATGCCGTGAAATACACACCAAGCGGTACGGTGAGCGTGAGGGCACGATTGGTTGGTGTGCCAGCGCAGTCCAACGTTCGACGATTGAATGATGGTGTCACGGCGGATGCGAGCTCGCGAGTACTCCAAGTTCGTGCTCCACGAAGCGGCACCTGGGTTGCTTTACAGGTAGTCGACACGGGAGTCGGGATTGCCACGACGGATTTGGAGCGAATTTTTGATGAGTTCGAGCAAGTCAATGCTGGGCCGCGTGGAGACTCCATGCATCGCGGTACCGGACTTGGGCTTGCCATCTCCCGTCGTCTCGCTCGCCTACTCGGTGGCGAAATTGGCGTAGAGAGCGAGCTGGGTCGAGGGTCGACGTTTACGGTCTGGCTTCCTGTCAACCCAGCCGATCTCATACGAGAACCGGTCGCCACGCCGACGGAAGGAAATGATTCTATCGCTTGAAGATGTCCTTCACGCGTGACAGAAGACCAGGTTTGGACGGCCCCTCTGTTGAAGCCAAGGCGGTCTCGAGTTCGCGCGCGAACACAACAGCATCTGGGTATCGCTGCGTGGGCTGCTTGCTAAGGCCCTTCATGATTACTTGTTCGACGTTGGTCGAGAATCGCAAGTTGGGTCGAGCGGCATTGAGTGGAATTGGCGGCTGAGATAGCAATTGCGAGAACATCTCGCGTGGCGTCTTTGCAGTAAAAGGCAGACAGCCGGTGAGAAGGAGGTAGGCAATTGTCGCGAGGCTGTACTGATCAGCGGCTGGTGAAACCAGCTCACCTGAAAGCGCCTCTGGGGCGACATACATAAGGGTCCCCACAAAAAAACCCGCGCGAGTCAGTCGCTGCTCAGGTGCCATGTCGGTATCGGTCGCAATGCCGAAGTCCAACAATTTCACCTGTCGAGATACCGGATCGTACATGACGTTGTCCGGCTTGAGATCGCGATGGACAATACCAACCAGATGCGCCGCGTGAACGGCGTCGGCAATCTGGCGAATGATTGTCGAGACCTCATCAATGGGCAGCGAGCCGTGCTGTTTGGCATACCGCTCGAGCAGTTCGCCGGCGGCCCACTCGATTGCAAGGAAGTGCATGCCCGGTGTGGCCTCACCGACCTCGATGGTTTGCACCACGTTTGGGTGCTGCACTCGTTCGCCGTAGCGCGCTTCGCGCACGAATCGGGCAACGGCGGTCTTGTCCTGACGAAGTTTTTCGCGCAGGACCTTGACCGCAACGACTCCATGGGTGGGGTGCTCAGCGCGGAAGACGGCGGATGTTCCGCCCTCTCCTACTTCGCCACGCAGTGTATATCCCGCCAGGATCCGACCTACCAGGTTCTCTTTGGCCACGTGGCGAACCTAACGTCCTTCCGCACACCGTAGCAAGCAGCATCTGTCATTGATTCTCAATGAATGTGCTCCACGCGCCTGATGTGATAGGCAACACTGGATTCGACGATTTCTTGACAAAAGACCAAAGGCTTCCTATATAAGCGGGCTCACGTCAGCTGGCGTGCTCAGCACCAGCACTGCAGAATCGATCACATAGTTGGAGGCAGCTCACTATGGCCAGAGGGAAAGTAAAATGGTTCAATGACGCCAAAGGATACGGCTTCATTGAGCAAGAAGGTGGTGAAGATGTGTTCGTCCATTTCTCTGCGATTGGTATGGAAGGCTTCAAGACCTTGGCAGAGGGACAGGAAGTCGAGTTCGAAATCGAGACGGGCGCAAAAGGACTTCACGCGGCGAATGTGCAACGCGTGAGTTGATTGGCACTCTCTGGATGACAATGATTTCTGCTCCCGCCTGCCCACCGTGGCAGGCGGTGCTGTTTTCGGGGTATGATTCTCTTCTTCCCCGTGACCGCATCCAGTGACTGATCCAACTATTTCCAGCCAATCTTCCGTGAATCGTCCTGTTGGGCCGCGACTGTTCCTGATCGATGGCTATGCGCTCATCTATCGAGCGTTCTTTGCCCTCATCTCACGTCCCTTGACCACTGCGCGAGGGGAAAACACGTCAGCTGCATGGGGCATCGCCAATTTTGTTCAGCGGCTGACTCTCAACCACAAGCCTGAATATCTCGGCTGGGTCCATGACTCAGGGCTGAGCTTCCGCCATGAGAAGTATCCAGCGTACAAAGCAACGCGGGAGAAACTGACGGAAGAGCTCCAAAGTGATTTCAACACAGGAATGGAGCGCATTTCTGAACTTCTCGATGCCTACCGAATTCCTGTTCTATCGCTGAAGGGCTACGAAGCCGACGATGTCATCGGTACGCTCGCCAGACAAGCAACAGAGCAAAGCGTCAATGTGGTAATTGTGTCTGGCGACAAGGACTTTCAACAATTGGTCCGTCCTGGTGTCTGGCTTTTGAATCCTGGACGCGGCGGACCTGCGAGCGTCGAAGAATCGTGGGTTTCGGTTGAGAACGGAACAGAACGTCTTGGTGTGCCGCCGGCACACGTGACTGACTATCTCGCCATGGTGGGCGACTCCTCTGACAATGTGCCTGGGGTTAAAGGCGTCGGAGAAAAGACAGCGCGCGATCTCGTTGCCGAATACGGTGACTTGGAATCCATTCTTGCTGCCGCGCCAACGCTCACGAAGAAACGTCCGCGCGAAGCGCTCCTCGAACACATGGAGCTTGCACGCCTCTCGAAAGAACTCGTGACGATCAAGCAGGATCTTCCCATGCTGCTCTCCCTCGAGGAGATGCGGGTAAAGGATCCCGATTCGGCGCGCCTCCGTCAGATTTTCGTTGAGCTTGAATTCAATACCCTCGCGCGGTTGATACCAGACGCTGTTGCGGCGAGCGCGGTCGAAGCTCGGTTTGGCGCAACTCAACCGGTGGCCAAAATAACGCGACAGGTAACGAATTATGTCACGGTCGATTCCACTGATGCCCTCGAGCGCATGATTTCGCGGGCTCGTTCGGCACTCTATATCGCGCTCGATACAGAGACGGTGGTTGACGTCGATAGCCCACAAAAAGTTGATCCGCTTCGATCGTCACTCATTTCAATTACAGTTGCCACTGGTGCCGGTGAGGCGTACTACCTCCCACTTCGTCATCGCGCCGAGGAACCCATACAGGGTGATCTGCTGCTTGGCGACGAATCGGAACAGGGCGGCAATTCCAGCGAGTTGAAACGACTCCGCGCCAAGAAGACAGCAAAATCGACAGAGCCGACAAGTATCGCTGCGCGGGCGCTGGCGAGCGGTACACCATTGGTGAAAAACCTTCCGCCGCTCGACGATCCAGCAATGGCGTCCTTGCGGGCACTACTCGAAGATCCCGCTATTTCGAAAGTGGCGCACAATGCAAAGCACCACATGCTCGTTCTTCGGCGAGCCGGAATTGCCCTTGCTGGCTTGATTTCCGACACAATGGTTGCGAGCTACGTCCTCGATCCTGGGCGGCGTTCACACGGGCTGGATCTCCTGGCACTCGAGTTCCTTGACCACACGATGACGAGTCAGGATGAGCTGTGTGGCAAGGGTAAGCAGCACCTGGCATTCGATGTCGTCCCGACCGAATGTGCGCGCGACTATGCCAGTGAGATCGCCGACGTCACGTGGCAGTTGGAACAACAATTTCGGCCACAACTCGAGCAGCAACAAACCTACGCGCTCTATCGAGATATCGAGATACCACTCGTCGGTGTGCTTGCGGACATCGAGTGGGAAGGCATCGAGATCGATCGTGCGCTATTCGTTTCGCTGAAGGAGCGATTTGCGCGCGAACGCCAGCGTGTCGAGCAGGAGATTTATGTCTCTGCGGGTGGGGAGTTCAACATCAACTCCAACCCGCAGCTGCGAGAAGTGCTCTTCGACCGACTAAAACTGCCGCCGAGCAAGCGGACATCAACAGGGCTGTCCACCGATGCGAGTGTACTACAGGAACTCGCTGAGGCGGGGCATGAGTTGCCCGTACTTTTGATGGAGTATCGCGAGTTGAGCAAGCTCGAAAGCACGTACATCGATGCCTTGCCGGCACAGGTGAATCCGCACACTGGTCGTGTGCATACGTCTTTCAACCAAACAGTTGCAGCGACCGGGCGCCTATCGTCGACTGAACCAAACCTTCAAAATATTCCGATTCGGCGTGAATTGGGCCGAGATATTCGGCGCGGATTCGTTCCACGCGCGGGGTCATTGCTACTTGCGGCCGACTACTCGCAGATTGAGCTTCGGCTGCTGGCGCACTTGTCGAACGACCCTGCTTTTGTTGCGGCGTTCAAGTCCGGTGGCGATATCCATCGTCAAACAGCGGCGCTGATCTTTGACGTCTCACTTGCCGACGTCACATCGGAAATGCGAGGACGTGCAAAGACGATCAATTTCGCAACGATCTACGGACAGGGCGCGCACGCACTCTCTCGCCAACTCAAAATCGCGCACGCTGAGGCAAAGGAATTTATTGAACGGTACTTCGAGCGTTTCCAGGGGGTGCGTCAGTATCTGGATTCAGCTGTCCAATTCGCACGGGAACACGGCTATGCGGAGACGATCTTCAAGCGTCGTCGCTATATCCCAGAGCTGCGAGACAGGAACTTCAATATTCGGGCATTTGGTGAACGAACAGCTGCAAACTCACCGATTCAAGGATCCGCTGCCGATCTGATAAAGATTGCGATGATTCACATTCGCGACCGGCTTATTGTCGAACGATTGAACGCACGCATGCTGCTGCAGGTTCATGATGAGCTAGTCTTTGAGGTCCCAATCGAAGAACTCGAGATCGTGACCGTGCTCGTGAAGGAGGAAATGGAGCGTGCTGCGGCCCTCTCCGTACCGCTCCTCGTGGATGTTGGAACGGGCAAGAACTGGGTAGAAACGAAACACTGATTTGTGAGTTCAGAGTATTGCAGACTGCACCTGTTCGGGCAGATCGAAGGGACGAAATGACCGGAGTCGGAGTCGCGAAAGAGACTAAGAGATTGATATACAACAACTTAGTGCATTGTGAAAGGTAGGCATCGTGCTTGCCTTCAGTAGTGGACCATGTTGTACTCTGGTCACCTCCCGCCTATCAGTCAGGCCCAGCTCCGGACGTCGGCAATGTCTCGTGCGCGTGCCGCTTTCACCCTGATCGAACTGTTGATCGTTGTTGTGATCATTGGCATTCTTGCCGCGATCGCAATTCCGAAATTTCAGAACACGAAAGGGAAGGCAAATGCAGCAGCGCTTCGGAGTGACCTCCGCAATTTAGCGGTTGCAGAAGAAGCCATCTTCTACGACTCCACGAAATATTCGACTGATACGGCCGCCCTGAAATTTCGTCCATCGCCTGGTGTAATCATCACGATCGCCTTGCCAGTCTCGGGTGGCGGATGGGCTGCAACAGCGACGCATCCACTATCGTACCCGCTGCAATGCACGATCTTCTTTGGGCCAGTTTCCCCGCAGCCGGTGCCGGCAACTCAGGAAGGCGTCCCGGCGTGCCAGTAAGTAGGACTTCAGACGCGCTTCGTTTTCGTGAATTTGAGCACCGGCGCGATGGAATGATCTACGCCATGGACGGTGGGCTCTGGATGCACCGTCACGTGTGGAAAGGACGACCATTGGCACATCTTGTCTCGACGAACAAGGTGAGGCTGTTGGCGTACGGTGCGCTTGTTGGTATCGCGGAGGCGCGGTTACAATACAAACCTCTCAAGGATCCCCGTACTGGCATCCGGCGAGACGCATGGCATTGGGACCTCGGCGGACCATTTCTTCCGCCACCGAGCCGCTAGGATCGCGTACGGCTCGTTAGGTACGTGCCTGTGACTGGTCCGGAACGCGTCGCATCAGTATCAGCGATGCAGCAAACATTGCGATGACGGTGAGAACGGCTGCGCGATATGCCAAGCCAGTGCCCTGAACAGGCTCGAGTACATCCACAGTGGTCGCCCAAATCAACGGTCCCACCACAGCGGCCGCGCGCGACGAGAGAAGCATGAGGCTGAAGAAACGACCCGCTTCCTCTTTCGGCACCAGTGACAACAGCATTGGCCGTTCGGCGGTAGGGACCCCGCCGAAAATGAGGCCAATCAGCAGTCCAACGCCCCAGAACGCCTTCTGGCTTGGCACGAGCACCATCGCGATCAGGAGCGCGATCCAGCCAACAATAGTGAGGACAAGCGTGCGCCTTGGTCCAAGACGATCAGTGAGTATACCTGCCAGGTAGCTGCCGAAGATTGCCGGGATGGTGAGGACCAGGAAAAGAGTCGTCTCGGTTCCATCGGGAAACTTCATGGCCTTGATGGCATAAATCGCCATGAAGGACACGATGGTGCCGATGGCGTCCTGATACAGAAATGACGCGAGAATGAATGGGATCGTTCCGGGATATCGATGTGCGTCGCGCAGCGTATTCCAGACATCGCGAAAAGCCTGACGCCAGCTAATGGCGGTCTTCTCCATCGCGGGAGCGTGATCGCGACAGAACGCAAATAGCGGGAACGAGAAGAGCAAAAAGAGGAGCGCCGTGGGGACGAATGTCGAAACGCGGCCGGCATGACTCGTAAAGGGCACAGCCGCGCGCAACGCCCCGACAAAACCGGCAGGAAGAGGGCCGAAGAGAGGAAGTTCGCCACCAAAAAACGGAAAGATCAACAACAGTCCGACAATGGTGCCGACATATCCCACGGCCGTGCCAATTCCCGATAGTCGGCCGCGCTCGGCCGGCGGCACCAGTTCAGCCATCATGGCATTGTAAAACGGCTGTGCCGCCTGATACGTGTAGTTCGCAACGACAAAGGCGAGAATGACCCAGGCAAATGTCCCAGCTGTAGGATGCCAGATCGATAGGGTTGTCGTTGCGCCAATGGTCTGTGCACCGACTAGGGGAAGCGTTGTCTGACCAAAAATTCCAATGGCCGCGCACGCGAGACACGACGCGATGGTAAAGCCGACAACCCATGGTTTACGTCGACGCCGAACATCCGAAAGAGTGCCGAGCACAGGAACCGAAAGCACGACCAACAACGACGAAAGACCATTTCCAATAGCGTACAGCGTGCTCGATGCCCCAAGGTCCTTGATGAGCCACACGCTGAAATACAGCGTCGCCACATTCATCGAAAAGATGGTATTCGCGAAATCATAGAGCGCCCAGCTTGCCCGTTCCCGCCAAGGCGCGCGCACGGACGTGGTGCTAAACGGCGCGCTCACGTGGACTGGGTGTGAGTCCTGCATCAAATTCGGCTCCTTGATTGACGATACCCCTCGCTGCCCCAAATTACCGAGCATGCCGCTTCGCCGCCTCCCTCGTACGTCACGACCCATTGCCGTCATCGTTGGCATGCTGGCTGGATCCACAGCATGTGAGCGGAGCAAGCCTGTCGTACGAACCGACTCTGTCTCAGTTCCAGTAGAAAGCGCATCGGCAGTTCCTGCCGCCACGTCGGGCACCTCTGGATGGAGTCGCTCGGCAGGGCCAGCGTTGTTTGTCCAAGGCGAAACACGCGACGAAGCTATCGTGCTCCTTCCAACCAACGACGACACTGTCGCTGTTGAGCGTCTGCGCGGTCTTGCAAACGACCGGGGCCAGATCTCGCTATTCGGCCGAGGTGGTACGCGCTTCACAGCGCTGCTCGGCGCGCCGCCGCAGGCGGCTGACCTGGAATGCCACGTATGGCCGCTCCGCAATGTTCATAGCGATGGGGCCGACAATACCTGGGCTATAGGCTTCGCGAGTGAGCAAACAGCACCGCTGGCACTTGATTCCGTTGACGTGCTGTCGTCGCGCGACAGTCTGGCTCTTGCCGCAGAAGTGTCTCGCCTCGCGTCCGCGGTTACAGCGACAACAGGTCCATCATTCCAAGGATTGCGATTCACGGCGCACGACATTCGCAGGTTCGAGGCATCACCGGGCGTACAAGCGATTGTCGCGCACCTGATGCGAAAGGTGAATCAAGAGGCGAACCCGCAAGAGGAACAGACGCTTCTGATTGCAGAGCGCGACAGCGGCGTGACCAATGGACCGTATCAGCTTGCGTACGCGGAGCGAACGCACGGACTCGAGGAAACGACGCTCACGCCGGAAGTCATCGGTGGAGTGCGTCTCGCTGGCCGACCAACGCTTGTTGTCGCGCGTGATGGCGACGAAGGAGTAGCGTATGCGCTGCTCGAGAGAACAGGACCTCGTCAGTGGAGAATTCGCTGGACGAGTGGCCGTACGCGCTGCGGCTGAGGCTCGCTCCTACAAAGCCTTTGCGAGTGCCGAGGGCGGTCGTGCCCGTCCGGCCGCGCCCGCGAGACCGGCAAGCGTGAGCAGATAGGGCACAACGAGAAAGAGTTGGTATGGCGCATGCCAGCCCATGGCCTGAAACGCGAATTGCAGTGCGCTGGCCGCACCAAACACAAATGCCGCCAGTGCTACTCCGAGCGGGTGCCAACGTCCGAGCACCACAATCGCAATGGCAATGAACCCACGGCCGGCCGACATGCCTTCCGCGAAGGTGCCAGCCTGAGCGAGCACTAACGTTCCGCCGGCCAGCCCACCGAGTACACCACCACAGAGGATGGCAAGGACGCGCATGCGTTGCACGCGGACGCCAGCAACTTCGGCCGCTTCTGGATGCTCGCCTATTGCACGTAATGCCAGCCCGGAGTGCGTACCACGCACCCACCACGCGAGCAGCGGCACCAACGCGTACGCGAGATATGTGATTGGCGGCTGGGTGAAGAACGCCGTACCGACAATGGGAATGTGTGAGAGCCACGGAATTGCGAACGGCGCGCTTGTTGGCGATCCAAGTGCAGCACCCGAGCTGCCATATACCGAGCGATACAGCGTTCCTGTCGCGCCGACACTGAGCAGCGTAAGCGCAGTACCCGTGATAATCTGGTCCGCCTTGAGCCACACGACGAACAGCGCAAACAGTGTGGCGACAACCACCCCTCCGCCGATGGCCCCCACGTAGCCCCACACCACGCCTCCTACGGCAGCGCCAGCGAGCGACCCGAATGCGCCCGCGAGAATAGCGCCCTCGAGTCCGATGTTGATGAGCCCAGCGCGTTCGACGAGGAGTTCTCCAAGAGCGGCCAGTGCGAGTGGCGTCGCGGTCCGGATGGTAGCAGCCAGAAATGGCGCGATAATATCGCTCATCCGCGCACCTCGGCAGGCTGTATCGCCGCGACAGCGCGCGACGGACGCACGTGCCAGCGCACAGCCTGTGCACCAATGACTGCGAGGATCAGCATGGCCTCGATCATGGACACAAGGGTTGCGGGCACGTTTGCGTCCCGCTGCATTGCGCCTGCACCAGCTTCCAGCGCGGCAAACAGGATAGCAGAGAGAATGACGCGCCACGGATCAAGTCCAGCGAGTAGCGCAACGGCGATGGCTGTGAAGCCGTATCCAGGCGAGATGTTTTCGTAGAGCGCGTAGGTCACTCCCAGCACCTCAATCGCACCAGCCAGTCCAGCGATCGCACCACTCAACAAAAATGCTCGTTCTGCGGTTCGACGAACATCTACCTGACCAGCACTCTCGGCAGCAGTGGAATTCTCGCCGACGGCAAGCACACGAAATCCAGCGGCCGTATGTCGTAGCGCCCACCCGCACGCGAGGAGAACTGCAAGCGCGAGCAGTAAACCGATATGCAGGCGTCCGGCACCGGGAATGCGCGCAAGTTGTAGAGCGTCAGATATGGAAGATGTTTGCGGATAGATGTGCGTTGGTTCCTGTAGTGGCCCACGGACCAGGAACGACACCGCATGCAGCGCCACAAAGTTCAACATGATCGTACTGATGACTTCGAGCACCCCAAAGCGAGCACGCAGAACCGCAGCAATGCCCGCCCACACGCCCCCACCCACAGTGCCGGCCAGGAGCGACAGGACCAACGCGATCGGACCGCTGTGTGGCATCGCGACCGCAACAGCGGTTGCAGCCGCAGCGCCGGCGAGAAACTGACCTTCTGCGCCGATGTTGAAGACCCCTGCGCGAAAGGCAACCGCAACCGCACATCCCGTGAGCATCAGGGGAATGGCTCGCACGAGAGTCGCCGACGTGAGCGAGTACCACGATCCCAGTGAGCCATTCCACAGCGCAATCAGGGCGCCCCGTGCAGGAAACCCTCCGACGAGGAGCAGTCCGAGCGTTACCGCCACAAGCACGGCGCCGCCGGCAAGAAAGAAGAGAGACTGCTTGAACAGGGACATTGGCCAGAAGAGGCGCGAGGTGCTCGCGCGGTATACACTTGTCGCTCGATGCAGCTAACTGCTGAAAGTGCCCCTCGCGCACCGGAGATGGTAGCGGAAGACGAGCGCCGATGGAAAATGCTGGCGCTCATTGCCGTGGCCGAGCTGCTCGGCATGTCTGTCTGGTTCGCCGCAAATGCCGTTGCGCCGCAGCTTGCCGAGCGCTGGTCGTTATCTCAGGGGCAAGCCGGCTGGTTGAGTACTGTGGTGC
Organism: bacterium; assembly: GCA_040005935.1. GTDB lineage: Bacteria > Gemmatimonadota > Gemmatimonadetes > Gemmatimonadales > Gemmatimonadaceae > AG11. Next base: position 13,687 of record JBDTXZ010000005.1, read on the forward strand.
AACTGGGCTTTGTCGCTGGTACGGCGCTGGCAGCCGTGCTCAACCTGGCGGATACCCTGCCGTCGCGGTGGTACTTTGCCGGCTCGGCAACCGCAGCGGGCGTTGCGAATGCAGCACTGCTCCTGGCGCCCTCGTATCGATGGGCGCTGCTTTGCCGAGCAGCGACCGGGATCTGTCTTGCTGGCGTGTATCCACCAGCGATGAAGATGGCAGCAACGTGGTTTCGTGAGCGACGTGGACTTGCCATTGGTGTCGTTGTCGGGGCGCTGACAATCGGCAAGGCGGTGCCATATCTCGTCCACGCAATTCCAGGGGCTGGCGTACGTCCGGTCATCATCTGTGCGACGCTCGCCGTGTTTCTCGCGGCTGGGCTCATTGCAATCGCGTATCACGATGGGCCAACACCATTTCCGCGACGGCCGTTCACTCTCACACTCGTTGGCGGCGTTCTTCGCGATCGACAGTTTCGACAGGTTCTCGGCGGCTACGGTGGGCACATGCTCGAGCTATATGCCTGTTGGGTGTGGGTGCCATCCTTTCTTGCCGCAAGCGCGATTGCACGAGGTGCGAGTGCCGCAGCTTCTGCCAGCTGGGTGAACGCACTTTCATTCGTTGTGCTTGCGGCGGGAGCCGTTGGTTGCGTCATTGGCGGTGAACTCGCTGATCGCGTCGGCCCCGTTCGTCTCGTTGTGGTGGCCATGCTTGCGAGCGGGCTTTGCGCTCTCCTCACACCACTCGTTTTTGGCGGATCCTCTCTACTCGTTGTGCCGCTATTGCTGGTGTGGAGCATATCCGTGATTGCAGATAGCGCGCAGTTCTCCACGTTGGTAACGCGGGTTGTCGCTCCACACGCGATTGGCACCGCGTTGACATTGCAGACGTCCATTGGATTCCTGCTCACCACCATCACGATTCAACTGGTCCCTGTCGTCGTGGGTGTCGTTGGTTGGCGGTATGCGTTTCCAATGCTTGCGCTGGGACCAGCGCTCGGTATCACGGCGATTCGACGGTTGCGAGCATAACGAGCATAAGAACGCGGGACCTCCACGCGTTCTCGTCAAAACTATTTGTCAGTGCAGTCCGAGCATTGCGCGCCCGATCGCTTCTCGATCGGCGGACAGCAGCTCGCGAAGTGTGCCGCCGTACATCACAAGCACGCGAGCGGAGAGAGACAGGACCTCGTCGAGGTCGCTGGAGTAGATGATGACGGCGGCTCCCCGCGCGCCGGCGTCACGCAAGCGCTGGTGGATAGCAGCGCTCGCGCGCACATCGAGACCCCGCGTGGGATTCTCGACAACGAGTGCTTTCGGAGCGGGCTGATCGAATGTGACCTCGAGTTCGCGCGCGAGCACGAGCTTTTGTTGATTCCCGCCAGACAAGGCACGTGCTGGCCTTTTCGTGCTTTCGGCGCGGACATCGTACGAGGTCACCAATGCCGCAGTGTTCGCATGGACACCCTTCCAGCTTAGTGTACCTTGGCGTGACCCGGCACCACGAAGCGCAACGTTCTCCGCCAGTGATCGGTCGAGCAGCAGTGCATCGTGGTGCCGATCCTCCGGCACAAAACCGACCACGCTCGGGCGATTCAGCGTCCCTCCAGAAATACTGCAGCGGCCGGCCAGTGCGCGAAGAAGCTCTCGCTGGCCCGATCCTTCGACCGCGGCAATGCCGACGAGTTCTCCACTGAGCACCTCGAATGTTGCATCGTGAACGCGCGTGTGGCCCTGGCGATCGACAACGCTCATGTGTTTGGCGACAAACACGGGCATGGATTCAACTGAAGGCAACGAGCGGGTTGGTTCATGCTCGCTTTCGAGAGCGACCCCCATCATCGCGTCGATCAACTGCTCGGGAGTTGTAGACGAGGCAAGACCGGCGAATGCGACACGTCCGCGTCGTAACACAGTCACGTCATCGGCTACAGCGAGCGCTTCGCGCAGCTTGTGTGTGATGAGCAGCGCCGCGTTTCCTTCACGCACGTACGAACGAAGCCAGCGTAGAAGATCCTCAATCTCCGACGGGACCAAAACTGCAGTTGGTTCATCAAGGATCAAAAGGGTGGCGTTACGCACGAGCGCCTTGGCGATTTCCACACGCTGTTGCGCACCCACAGGCAACGTTTCCACGTGGGCATAAGGATCCAGCGTAAAGCCCGTCTGTTTGGCGATTTGATCGACGCGGGCAGCTATCTCGCTTGCTCGCAGTCGTCCGCGTCCACCGAGTGCGAGGTTTTCTGCGACGGTCATGGTGGGCACGAGCGTGAAGTGCTGGTGCACCATTCCGATGCGCGCCGCGATGGCGCTCATGGGTGATGTCATGCGTAGCTGTCGGCCTGCCACCCAAACCTCCCCTGATTCGGGACGAACCAAGCCGTACGCAACACGCATCAACGTTGTCTTTCCAGCGCCGTTTTCTCCGAGCACCGCGTGGATCGTTCCCGGGCGGACAACCAGGCCAGCATCTTCGAGCGCGGTCACGCCGCCGTACCGCTTGTTGACGTGTATCAGCTCGAGTGCTGGCGTCGGAGCAGCCACTACAACCCGGTTGGCGCGGCGATAAAGTCCCACGGCAGGTCGAAACGACGTTCGATCTCCGACCCAAGTGCACGAACGCCAAAAGTCTCAGTGGCGTAGTGTCCAGCGTAGAGTACCGCGATGCCAAGCTCCGCTGCCTCGACACCCGTGTGGTGCGGTCCTTCGCCAACGATCAACGTGTCGACGCCCGCCGCTGCGGCCTCGCGGAGCGTGTCGCTCGACGCGCCAGCGCCGGTGCAAATTGCCCACCGACGCGTACGCCGTCCGCGAGTAACGCCAACGGTCACAAGCGCGCCTCCTTCGGCGCGGGCAATAGCATCCGCTCGGGTGACAAGCGATTCCGTTTCGATGTCAGCGTTACCCATGACACCCGCCAAAATGGACTGGAAGCGTGCGAAGCCTTCAGTCGGATCAAGGCCAAGCGCGCGTGCGAGTAGCGGGTTGTTACCGAGAGTCGGGTGAAGGTCGAGTGGGAGGTGCGAGCTGTATACCGCAATGTCGTGCGTTATCAGTTGACGAAAACGCTCATAGACGTTGCCGCGCAACGGCTGGGCGCCTGACCAGAACAGTCCGTGGTGAACGATCAGCAGGTTGGCGTTTGTCGCAACTGCGCCGCGAATAGTCTGCAGAGATGCGTCCACTGCGACGGCAACCCGCGTAATTGGCGAGCCGTTCTCGACCTGAGTGCCGTTCAATGCGCCCGGGTAGTCTGGGATGTCAGGCGTACGGAGGAGCGTGTCCAGATAGTCCGCGATTTCACTAAGCGAAACGGCAGTCACAACGACTTCCTTGCGGCTAGCGGCGTGAAACGTCCTGCTCGCATTTCGGCCCGCACGGAGTCGACCGCGTGTAATGTCGACGGCGGCACGTTCGCCTGTAACGCTGGGTTGATCACGAGTGATACGACATCGCTCGATGAGCCGAGTTTGATTACGCGCGCCTTGAAACGACCTTCTTTCACTTCACGAGCAACGGTGAAGAAGGCATGTGGCAAATCGATGACGACACTACCAATCGTGATGTCCGGTGCAACCGCATTCTGGTTGGAGTTGGATCCGACGATGAGTGCCTTCTTGGTCTCTCGTGCGGCCTGAAACGCTCCGAGACCGGCGGCGTCGGCGTTCTGAAAGATGACGTCCGCGCCACGTCCAATCTGTGCGAGTGCTTGTTCCTTTCCCGCACTCACGTCTTCCCAGTTGCCAATGTACGAGCGGAGGACCTGCACTTTCGCGTTAACCGCCTTTGCTCCTTCCTCGAAGGCCGCGAAGCTTTCCGTTACCGGAGGCAACTCGGTGCCGCCAATGACGCCGATGACATTGGATTTGGTCATCGTGCCGGCAAGCATGCCGGCGAGGTAGGACGCATCTGCAAACCCGAACTCTATTCCGCCCACATTGCCCCCGCTCGAGGAGCTGGAGGTCGTCACATAGATCGTCTTGGGGAAGTCGGGGCCCACGCGCTTTGCAGCATCTTGGAACTCGAATCCGTGGCCGAAGACAAGGTCGTACCCCTGTGATCCGTACTGGCGGAACTGCTCCTCGAACTCGGCAGGCGTTTTGGTTTGGATGTGGCTGATGCTAGCGCCGAGACTGTCTCTGATGCGAAGAAGCCCTTGGTACGCGCCGCCGTTCCACGACTGATCGCTGATCGGGCCGGGTGTGAGCAACGCGACCCGGAATGGCTTTGCAGCGGAGTTTTGCCCCTTGGCTGCGGGAGCGGGCTCTTTACCAGTGCAACAGAGGATCGATGCAGCGACCGCAATGTGGACAAGGGTGGAAAACTTCCGAATTACGGGCATCGTGCCGATGTAAGTGGTTAAGCAGCAACGTAGTACAGCATGTTGAAAAGCTGGCAAAGCACCGGTACGCATCCGTTTACAAACAACTACAACTAGTCAAAGTCGTTGCGCGACGCTCCAAGCACGATGTCCAGGACCCGCTCGAGATCGTCCGGGCTGTAGAAAGAGATACGCACAACACCCCGCTCATTTCCAAGCGCTTGAACGGAAACGTCTGTCTGTAACCGACGTCGTAGCTGCTCCTCCACTCGGCGTACGGCTGGATCAGACGGCTGCGTTGCTTGAGTATGCGAAGGCGCTGATGATTTCTTCGGCGTGACTCCATCGCCTGATATTTCGCGTGCCCGCGACTCCACGTCGCGAACCGACAGCTGCCGAGCGACAATTTCATTCGCAATCTCGATTTGTCGCTTCTCATCCTTTATCGCGAGCAGGGCTCGCGCGTGGCCAGCACTAATGTGTCCGCGCTCAACCATTGATCGTATGGCGGCTGGCAACGATAAAATCCGAAGCAGATTTGTAATGGTGGTCCGATCTTTCCCTACGGCATCGGCAACCTGCTGCTGTGTTAGTTCGAACTCTTCAATAAGGCG
>JBDTXZ010000006.1:0-18177 GCA_040005935.1 bacterium
AGCTGTCGCGAACGGGGCGCCATTGACGAGCAGCGTGGAATCCACGGCAAGACGATTGGCGCCAATCGCTCCCGGCTTCACAGGACGCTCGAATTTTGGCGGTTTGGCCGGGCGCTGTGCGAACACGTGCGGCGCCGCGAACAGCATGACCGCGGCAAGGATGCAGGAACGCGCGCTCACGCTTCGGCCACCGGCTGGCCGTCGCGTGCAAGCACGAACTTCTGCAGGACGATCGCGACGAGCGAGAGGCAGATCGCGAGGCCGACGAACGAACCGACGCGATACAGCCCCCCAAGGCGACCGAGATCGTGGAGGAAGCACTTGGCCACGGTCGCCGTGAGCAGCACGATGGACGCGATGCGACACGCCCGGTTGCGCATCATGATGCCGGCAGCCAGCAGGCCGAGCGAGAAGAGCGCCCACCCGATCGTGTAGGTGAGATCCTGCGCCAGCGTCGCGCTGAAGTTGAAGGTGATCGTGGCACCCGTGGCGTAGTAGTCGGCGATCTCGATGTTCAGGAGCAGGAACAGCAAGAGAGTTCCACCACCGGCGAACAGGCCAGCAAGACGCTTGGCCCTGTCGTCAACGGTTTGCGTAAGATACGCGGCCAGGAAAAGCGCCGCGGCGCACAGGAGATAGGTGTAGAGATACCAGTTGAGGATTGGCATCCCTCCGCGCGCGTGATACGTGAGCACAGCGGGGTTGAGTGCGAGTCGCACGAACGTTGTGCCGAGCAGCGCCGACGCCGCGGCCATGAGCCCCACGTGCGGGATCCGACGGAAGAGCCACACGAGCGCGGCGCCTTCGAGCGCCCAGCCGATGGTGATCCAGTTCTTGTCGAGCTGCAGCGGAATGGCAACCGTGACGCAGGCGAGCGTTGCGGCGGCGACGAGTGCAAGACGTCCGCTCGCAAGTGCGGCGACGCCGCGCGCGCCTCTGGACTGCTCGCGCTCGAGCTGCAGTAGTCGCGCGAGCACTGGCAGAATCAACAGCGCCTGGACGACCGGCAGCGCGCCGATGTAGGCCTTGAAGCCGCCGGCGACGAGCGCGTCGTAGCCAAGGAAGAAAAAGGTGACGCTTGCGAGGACGGTGGCGATGTACGGTGAGCGAGCGCCGCCCGCGCGTCGGCCGAGCAGCAACGGATACACCACGTAGAGGAGGTACACCGGCGCCGCGATCAGCAGCTGCAGGGTCCAGAATTGCTGCGCCGGATGTTGCTGTTGCCACATGGCTGCGCCGAGTGCCGCGGGAAGCACGGCGGCCGCAGCAATCCACCCGTGTGAGTCGACGTCGAGCCACGCGAGCGACATGGCAGCCATGACGAGGACGACTTCCGCGCCAAGGAGGAAGTACACGTCGGGTGCGCCCTTCTCCGACTGCGCAAACAGGATGACGATCTGTGACAACAGGATCGCAATACCGACGGCGACGTCGAACGCGCGGTCGCGCGCGCCGACTCGACGCGCGAGCAGGAGCCCCGCGTACGCAAGCGCCGTCGAAACGCCCGCCGCCAGCACAGCGACTTGTGGCCACGGCGACACGCCCGCGGTCGTCGCCCACAGCATGAGGATCACTGCCGTGACTGCCGTGGCGCCGAGATGCACAGCGCCGCTGCGCATGTAGAGCGCTGCGGTGAGCACGGCGAGGTCGAGCACGGCGAGCGCGCCGAACACCGGCCACGGCGGGATGGAGAGCTCTGGGCGCGTGACGACGAACAACACGAACACGTGGCCAACAAGGCCCATGAAGATGTTCGCGTCAAAACCACGCGCGTTCTGTCCGTCGCCGACCTGATGGCGTGCCCACGCGCTGCCGCCCATCGTGAGCAGCGCAAACCCCGCCATCACAATGAGCGCGGGGACGATGGCCGACGCGTCGGAGCTATACCACCACATGCCGAGCACGACCCACGAGAGTGCCGTGCCCACAATGCTCAGCAGCGGCATGCCCTCCGACGTCGACTCGAGGAACAGTCCGACGTTCAACACCGCAATGAGGAGTGCCATTCCCCACAGCGCAGATGGCGCGGCCGAACCCGAGGCCAGGAAGAGCAGCAGTGCGAGGCTTGCGAGCGTCAGCGCGCCAGCGGCGCCGGCCGGCTCGAACGCGCGCTTGTATCGCCGCGCGATGATTGGTGTCCCCACATAGAACAGGCCGAACACACCATAGAGTGCGAGGCCGGCATACAGATGCGCGGCATCCAGATGACGTGATGACCACACCGCTTCCGCAGCGAGTCCGAACAGTGCGGCGATGTAGTGCACCGGCCCAACGCGCGCGACGATTGCGAACGCCGCGCACGCGGCCAGCAGCGCGAAGAGCACGCCGAATGGAAGACCCGGCGCGGCAGCCAGCGGTTCGATGGCCAACAGGAGTGGGAACACGAACAGCAACAACGGCGCAGCAAAGACAGCGAGCGCACCCACGCCGCGCATCTCGCCACTGCGAAGCATTCCCGCAATGAACGGCGCGGCAAGATAGAAGAGAACGAACGCTGAGACGATCCCGAGCATCCACGGCCACGCAGCCGCAGTGTACGATGACTGGAACCAGATCGCGAACGTGGCCACGGTGGAGAGCGCGCCGAGCGCATGCAGCGCAAGCGGGCCTGTTGTGACGCCGACCACGAACAGGCCGACGGCAACACAGAAGAGGAATCCGTACAGGATCCCGAAGTGCGCGCCGTACGCAGGTACGGCTGCGAGATAGAGCGAAAAGAGCAGCGGAAGCGCCGCGCTGATGCGAGCGGTCTGCGCGAACAGCGATGGCGCGGTCATCGGCGAGCCGGCATCGTCACTATCCGAATCGTGGCCCGCGTTGCCGATGGCGAAGGCGATGACGCCAAAGACAGGGAATAGCAGGAAGATGCCGACGGCGATGGGCAGCTTGTCCGCCGTGAGGAACTTCATCACCCAGCCCCATTGATACAGGGTACTGAATACCATGCTGAGAGCCGTGAGCAGCGGCCACCGCTTTTTGTACGCGACCCACGCGAGTCCTGCGTTCAACAACAGCAGGTAGCCAAACAGCCCGATCGGGTTGTCCTGTCCCGATGAGAGCAGCACCGGCGTGGAGAAGCCGCCGAGGAGGCCGAGCAGCGCAATGAACATCGAGTTGCGCCGGATCGACAGCAGCACCGCAACGCCCGTAACGAGAAAGAGGAGCGCGAAGGCCGCCGTCGGTGGCACAAGATGCCACAGCGCAAACGACGCGAAGACGGTGGCGAACAGAATCGAGATACCCGCGGCATCCATCGCGTTTGCCGTCTGCGGGTAATCGCGCGCGGCCTTCAACTCGCACGTCACGAGCAGCCCGATGCCTACGAGCAACCCGATGGCCATGCGGATTTCTGGACGCAGCCAGCCGTGATCCATCGAATACCGCAGGAAGAACACGGCGGCGAGCGCCAGCGCTGCGCCGGCAATCCACGAGAACAGTTTTACGCCGATGAGCTTCTCCCAATCGAACGGCGGCTTGGGCGGATCCGGCGGGCGAGCGACGGTCGAGGGGCGCGGTGGTCCGTCGGCTGGTGGAGATCCTGTGGTGCGCGGAACAGCCGACTCCGCAGCGGGCGCGCCTTGCTCCGCGAGTAGCGGTGGCGTCGACGGTCTCGCCTCCGACGCCGCCACGGGCGCGGCGACAGGAGGCACACGAACAGGAGGCGCGGCGAATGGCGGAACAGCACCCGGCGGGCGACGGAGGGCGTCGGCCAATTGTGGCGACAGAACCGGCGGTGTCCGCGCTGGCTCGGGATGCACCACCGGTCGCGCCGCTGGACGCCCCTCTGGAGGAATGTCAGGACGTGGTTGCGCCTGCGCTGCGGCGACCGGCTCTGAGCGCGCACTCGTCCGCGGCTGCTCCAGCATTCGAGCACGCAACTCAGCAATGGTGCCCCGCAACCGCTCGGATCCTTCTTCGAGCGAGGTGACCCTCGTTCGAAGCCGGTACAAGTATGCGGCCATGCCGATGATGACGAGCCATTCCATTGCGGAGCTTCTCCCGAGAGCCGTGCTCATGAACACCACGGACGTGGATGTCTCGCCGAAAATGACAGGTCGCGAACGGTTGCGTCACCCTCGCCGCCTGAACAAACGCTCGGTTCGCCGAACCTCGGGAGAAAGGGTGGCTATTGTGCGGAGCGCACTCATGCTGGTAGCGTGGGTGCGCCCCGTTTGGTTTTGCGTACTCTCGTGCGATCGCCTCTCGACATGATATTCCCGACCCATATGCGCCGGCCGTTCGTCGCCCTTGTGCCACTCCTTGTTGTCGCGTGTGGCGGCGACACGAGCACCGCGGGCACCTCGAGTCTTCCGTCGTCACCGGCACCAGTGGAAGGCGCCGCGAGCTTTGCGCAGATCCAGACGACGATCCTTACGCCGAGTTGCGCGACGTCGAACTGTCACGTGGGTTCGAGCGCGCAAGCCGGATTGGTCCTGACAGCGGATGTCGCCTACGAGAATCTCGTCGGCGTAAAACCGGTCAACCCGAACGCGATCGCGGACGGACTGAAGCGCGTTATGATCGGCAAGCCGGACTCGAGCCTGCTCTACCACAAGTTGGTGTTCCCGCCGGGACATCATGCCCATGATTACGGCAACCCAATGCCAACGGGCACCGCGGGGCTGAGCAATGGACAGTTGGAGTTTGTGCGGCAGTGGATCGCCGCCGGTGCGCCAAAAACGGGCGTCGTCGCCAATGCGTCGCTACTCGCCGACAAGGGACTCCAGAACACGCAGCCATTCCAGCCGCTCTCGGCGCCTGCGGCAGGAACCGGTTTTCAACTCAAGGTCGACCAGTTCGACGTGTCCGCCAACTTCGAGCGAGAGCTCTTCAACTATCGCAAAGTCGGGAACACGTCTGACATCTACGTGTCGCGCATCGAGACGTCCATGCGGCCGTTCAGTCATCACTTTGTGCTGTACACGTTCGATCCCAAGACGCCGTCGTCAGTGATCCCCAGGCCCGACGTGGTGCGCGACATTCGGAAGCCCGACGGATCGATGGACATCACGAACATGATCGCCATGGGCTACCACGTCTTCCTCGGCGGATCGATGCAGCCGAGGAGCGATTACAGCTTTCCCGCGGGAACGGCGCTGAGAATTCCCGCGAACACGTCAATCGACTTGAATGTTCACTACGCCAATCACACGAGCGGCAAGGTGGATGGCGAAGCGTACGTGAACCTGTACACGACGCCGGCCGCGCAGGTGCTGCATCCGCTGTCGACACTCAACCTGGCGAACTACAGCATCGTGTTGCCGGCGGGCCAGGTGACCATCGTCTCAAAGGACTTTCTCTTCAACGCGCTGACCACGGTCACCGGACTCACGTCGCACATGCACGCGCGCGGGACGAAGTTCCAGATCCGGATCGTGGGTGGTGCGCGCGACGGTGAGCTCGTGTACGAGAACACGGACTGGGAACATCCGCAGCTCGTCAACTTCACGGCGCCGATCGTCCTGTCGTCGGGGCAGGGACTGCGTTCGATCGTGACCTACAACAACACGACCACGCATCCAATCTTCTTCGGTTTAACGAGCGACGATGAAATGGATATCATCTTCGGCTATTACTACTAGCGCACCGCCGCTTTGGCCAAAGCGCCGAGCGCGCCGTTCACGTCTACGGCTGGCTCGATTGAGTATCGGTCGGCACGGGCTGGAACGTTAGCGGTAGCCCTTCGCCTGCATTTCGAACAGCTCGGCGTACAGGCCGCTGGCTGCCACCAGCGCCTCATGCGTCCCCGCCTCGATCACCTTGCCGTCGCCGAGGACGACGATGCGGTCCGCCATGCGCACGGTGGAAAAGCGGTGTGAGATCACGACGGCCATTCGCCCCGCCATGAGCTGGTTGAAGCGCACGAACACCTCGTACTCCGCGCGCGCATCGAGCGCTGCCGTCGGCTCGTCGAGAATCAGCAGTTGCGCTGAGCGCATATACGCTCGCGCGAGCGCAATTTTCTGCCACTCGCCGCCGGACAGATCCACGCCGTCATCGAAGCGTCGGCCCAGCATCTGCCGGTATCCATCGGCGAATCGAGGCAACAGGCTCGACGCGAGGGACCGGTCCGCCGCGTCCACGACTGCCTCGGGCGGCGCAATCACGACACCTGGCCCGGCATCGGTCACTTGCGTCAAGTACCCCGTGACTTCCCCAATTTCGCCCACACCGATGTTCTCGTCGAACCGCATGTCGTACCGCACAAAGTCCTGGAAAATCACGCCGATCGCTTGGCGAAGTGACGCAAGATCGTATTCGCGCAGATCGACACCGTCCAGCAGGATGCGACCCTCGGTCGGATCGTAGAGTCGCGCGAGCAACTTGGTAATTGTCGTCTTGCCGGCTCCGTTCTCGCCGACGAGCGCGATCCGCTCGCCAGGCGAGATCGACAGGTTCACGTGGCGAATGGCCCAGCGCTCGCTGCCACGATACTTGAAGCCGACATTCTCGAACACAAAGCCCGAGCGAATGGGCGATGGTACCGCCGGCGCACCCGGTCGCGAGCTGATTGACGGCTGCATCTCGAAGAAGACGAACAAATCCCTGAGATAGAGACTCTGTTCGTAGATGTCGCTCGCCGAGAGCAGAAGCCGCTGAATGAGATCGCGGCTGCGACCGAACGCGGCAGCCAGAAACGTCAGCGTGCCAAGGCTGATCGTGCCGGCCACCGCGCGCAGCAGGATGGTGACGTACGCGCCGTAATATCCAAATGTGCCGACGAGCGACAACAACGCACTCACGACCCCCTTTCGAAGGCTCAGCCGCTTGTTCTCCTCATAATACTTGGCGGCCAGCGCCGCATACCGATCGCTCAACCAGCCGGCGAGGCCGAACATCTGCACTTCCTTCGCCGTCTTGTCGCTCGCGCCCACGAGGCGCAGGTAGTCCAGCGAGCGCCGCTCCGGCGTCCGGCGAAAGAGCAGCGAATAGCTCAACGCGGCAAAGTGTGTTTCGCCAAGAAAGCTTGGAACGATGGCAACGGTAAGGAGCAGCAACAGCCACGGACTATGAACGACGAGCGCAGCGGCGAGCGTCGCCAGCGTCAACACGTCCTGCCCCATCGACAGCAGCATCGCGATAAGGCCGATGCGCGCCGTGGTCTGCCGGCGTGCGCGCTCGAGGTGATCATAGAACTGCGGGTCCTCGAACTGCGCGAGATCCAGCGTGGCGGCGTGTCGCATGAGTCGCACGCTCATGCTGTTGGAAAAGAGGTCGCCGAGAAGTGACTCGATCAGCGCCGATGCGCGAGCTAGGAATTCGCCGACCACCACGATCGCGAGTTCAAGCGCGACAACACGCCATAACGGGGTGAGTGACGCGCCAGGCGTTTTCGCGAGAAGCACCACCTGGTCGATGATGAGCTTCGCCGCCCAAAGAGCCGCCACCGGCACAACGCTACGCACGAGTCGCAGGACAATCATCGCGACGGTGTACACGCGGTGCGTTTGCCACACGAGGCGCAGCAGTGCCGGAAGGTAGCGAAGCGCCGCGACGCGTTCGCGCCAGCCCTTGGGACGTTGTTCCTCTGTCAGCGGCGTCGTGCCGCGCATTGGCAGGGCGATAGCAGTCATGATGACAAGATAAGTCGCGTTGCCGCGAATCCGTTCGCACGCGACCTTTGCTCCATGAAACTTGCGCGTTCTGTTACGACGCTATCCCTCGTCTTCATCCTCTATTTTTGCACGTCTGGTGGCGCCTTCACCACAGAGACGCTTGTGCAATCCGTGGGACCGGGGTTGGCCCTGCTCATTCTTGTGCTCGTGCCGCTGGTCTATTCGCTTCCCGAAGTCCTCATCGTCGGCGAACTCGCAAGCATGCTCCCCGAAGAGGGTGGGTACTATCGCTGGGTCGGGCGCGCATTCGGACCGTTCTGGGCGTTTCAGAATGGCTGGCTCACGTGGATGTACTCGCTGGTGGACATGGCGATCTACCCGAAGCTGTTCGTTACGTACCTCGGATATTTCGCGCCGCAGCTCTCTCCGAGCGCAGTATGGATTGCGGGCCTCCTTGTGATCTGGGTGCCCACGCTGCTCAACCTTATGGGCTCACGCCGAGTGGGTGTCAGCTCCGTGCTCGCAGGTACATTCATCGTTGCCGGATTCATTGCGTTGTCGATCGTCGCGCTCACACACGCGTCGCACGTCCCGTGGCATCCCTTTGCCGCGCCCGGCCAGTCCGGCGCGAGCGGGCTTGCCGTGGGACTCTCGATTGCGCTGTGGAACTACATCGGCTGGGACAACGCTTCGACCGTGCAAGGCGAAGTGCGCGACGCGTCGCGCAGCTATCCACGCGCGCTGGCGTTTGCATTGCCACTCGTTGCGGCCGGCTATCTCATCCCGCTCCTGTCGACGCTCGCGGCCACCGACTGGACAACGTGGACCGAAGGCGGCTGGCCCGCGATCGCGCTTGCAGCGGGCGGCAAATTCGGTCCAGTGCTTGCGGCATGGATTGCGGTTGCGGGAATGGTGTCCGCGCTCGCGCTGTTCAACGCACTGCTGCTGTCATATTCGCGTATTCCGTTCGTCATGGCGGCAGATGGACTCCTCCCACCATCCCTCGGGAGAACCGACGCGCGCGGCACACCGAGAAACGCGGTGCTCTTCGCCGCGGTTTGCTATTCGCTCTTCATGCTGCTTCCCTTTAGTGGCCTCGTCGTTGCCGATGTTTTGCTCTATTCGCTGGCGTTGATGCTCGAGTTCGCATCGCTTATCAAGCTTCGAATGAGCGAACCCGGATTGCGCGGCGTCTTCCGAATACCGCTGGGGACGCGCGGGGTTGCTGTGCTCGCCGCGTTGCCACTGGCTGTCCTCGGGCTGGTGGTCGTTCTCAGCTTTCAGGACGGGGAGTATGGGTTTCCCGCGCTCATCGGTGCATTGGTCGCGATCGGATTGGGACCTGTCGTGTACGCATTTGCCCGAACACGCTGGGCCGTTCTATAAAGCAATCGCCGATCTGTGCCGATAATGCGAAGTGGGCAATAGCGCCCATATCTTCGAAAGACTGTGCACCCAATGCCGGCGGCCCGGGTCAACACGACCCAGACACTCCACAATGACGAATCATCGTCGCGCTACTTCTGGCGCGATGGGCGCTTGCGCACGTATTCACGCCGATGTGCCATCGCGGTGGCCATCATCGCCAGCGGCGTTCTTCTGGGGTGGTACGCGCGGATCCCGGGCCTTGTTCTAATCAACGAGCACTTCGTCGCGGTGCAATTCAACACGGCGCTGGGTTTCCTGCTCGTGAGCGGCGCCCTGTTTGCGCTGACCGCCCGTCGCAATCGAATCGCCATGGCGCTGAGCCTGATCGCCTTGGTCGTTTCGGGAACGACGCTCGGCGAATACTTCTCCAAAAAGTCGTTTGGCATCGACGACCTCGTCTGGGCGCTTGGCGTGAGCCGCGCCGCGATGGGCCACTTGGCCTCTGCCGGTCACTCGATGACGGGTCGGATCCCGTTCAACGCCGCACTCTCCCTCACGCTGCTTGCCGTGGCGCTCACCACGGTGGCCACGGGCCGAATGACGTATGTGCGGCTCATGTTCGCTTGCGTCCCTGCGATCGCGTCGGCAACCATGGGCGCCGTGGCCCTCGCGGGATACCTGTTCGCGTTTCCCAATGCGACGATGTGGGGGAATTACGCGCTGATGGCACCGCAGTCCGCTGCGATGTTCCTTGTGATTGGTTCGGGCGTGGTCAGCGGATCAATTCTGACTGCGCGTCGTGCCGGTTTGCATCTCGGTCGTGTCGTTCCCGGCCTGGCAATGACGACCGTCGCCGTCGCCGCCGTTTTGTCATGGGAAGCCCTCCTCGATCACGACGTTCGCAATCTTGCGACGGCGGTCAGGCACCAGGCGAATGCCGTGGCGGGCGCCATTTCGCGGAGTGTCGACGACCGGGCGAGAATCGTGGACAGGTTGAGTCAAGGCAACTCCGTCGCGGGCGGGGATTCTCCTGCCGCGCGCAGCCTCTCGTCATCCCAGATTATCAGGGACTACCCTGGCATCACGGCAATTTCATGGCTGGATTCGGCGGGCACGGTTGTGTGGCGCATGGCCGAGCATTCGTCCCCGACCGAAGACGTCGGAGCGCGCTTCGCGACAACGCCGTTTCGCGACTCGCTCCTGCTTCAGGCGCGCGGGCGCGATCGCGGCATTGTGTCATCCGCCGTTCCGAGCGGGGCAGATGCGCAGAGCGTGTTCATCGTGGCGGCGACGTCGGCATCCAACCGCACGGCGAGCGGCTATTTCGTGGTCGAACTCGTGCCGGAGCGATTGCTCGCCGACGTGTTGCCGGCGGAATTCACCCAGCTCTACGGCTACGTACTCGAGGACGGTGATGTTACACTGGCGCGGCACGCGACTGATGACGGCACATCGACGTCGCGCTGGGCGACGAACGTCACAATCAACGTTCGTGGTCGGCAATGGCGTCTCACCGTTGCGCCCACGCGACGCACGGTGCGGGAATTCTCTTCGTCCTTGCCCACCATATTCCTGATTCTCGCCCTTGCCTGTGCGCTCTTCACCGGATGGATTGTGCGGACGGTGCAGATTGCAGCCGAACAATCGAGGCGCCTTGCGCGAACAGTCGCCGATCTGGCCGCCGAGAATGACGCGCGCCGTCTCGCGGAAAAGCTGCTCGACGAGCACACCGACATGCTCCAGGTGCAAGCACACGAGCTGGAAATCCAGTACGAAGAGTTGCAGGTCACTGCGACGAAGCTCGTCGGTCAGCGCGACGAGTTGAGTCGGGCGCAGGAATTCAGCGCGGCGCTGGTTCGCTCGACGGTTGACGCGGTTGCCGCGTTCAACGTCGATGGCCGCGTGCACGCCTGGAATCCCGCCATGTCGATGCTCACCGGTCGCGCGCGTGGTGAGGCCGGCCAGGCGATGGTGGGAACGCTGCTTCCGTTCCTTGCCGAGGGCGAAGAGGTGCGCTTGCTGCAAGAGGCGCTCGCTGGACGAGCCACGACCATGCACGCACTGAAGGCGTCGCACGAGCATTCTCGAACCGACGTGTCGCTGGACCTCACCGTGACGCCGATGACCGCCGCGGACGGAACCGTCGTTGGCGGGCTACTTGTCGCGCGCGACGTGACGGAACAGCAGCGCGTTGCGGAGTTGATTATCGCCAGCAAGGAGGCCGCTGAGGCGTCGAATCGCGCCAAGAGCGATTTCCTGGCTCGCATGAGTCACGAATTGCGCACGCCGCTCAACGCGGTCATCGGATTCACGAACGTCATTCGCCGCAACACCGACAACCATCTTCGCAAGACAGACCTCACGTACCTCGACCGCATTGGCGCGAATGGAAAACATCTCCTCGCGCTCATCGACACCGTGCTTGACATCTCCAAGATCGAATCCGGCCGCGAGACCGTCGAACTGTCGATGACCCCCATCTCGGCGCTCGTGCGCGATACCGTTGCCGAGCTGGACGTGCGCGCCACCGAGGCGGGCTTGCACGTGCATGTGGCCACGCCGTGGGGCGCACAGGCGACCACCGATCAGGCGAAGTTGAAGCAGGTGCTGATCAACCTCGTGGGCAATGCGATCAAGTTTACGCCGCGCGACGGGCGGATCTTCGTGCGCGTGGAAACAGACCCGTTCACCGGCGTTGCGACGCGAATCGACGTCGAGGACTCCGGCATCGGCATCCCCGCCGATCGCCTCGATGCGATCTTCGAGGCATTCGAACAGGCCGATCCGCAGATCGCGCACACATACGGTGGAACCGGGCTGGGGCTCTCGATATCACAGAAGCTGTGCATGCTGATGGGCCACGAGCTGGTCGTCGCCAGTCAACCCGGCAAGGGCTCGAAGTTCAGCATTCTTCTGCGCGCGCAACCGGCTACCGCAGCCGCGTAGCGTTACGGCGCGGCGCGAAACACCACGCCGCCCTTCATCACGAAGCCGACATCGCGCACCGCGTGCATGTCGCGCACCGGATCCCCGCGCACGGCAATGAGATCGGCGAGCAGTCCGGGCTTTACCGCTCCAATCTGTTCCTCCATGTGCAACAAGCGCGCGTTCGTACTCGTCGCTGCACGCAACACCGCGAGTGGCGCCACACCATAATCGACAAGCAACTCCAGTTCACGCCCCTCTTCGCCATGCGTGAACACGCCAACGTCACTGCCACTACACAGCGTAACGCCGGCATCGAGCGCGGCGCGCACGCTCGCGCGCTTTTCGGTGATGCGCGCCGGTTCAGGATCGCCGCGCTTGTAGCCGCGATAGCGCAGCAACGCGTCGCCCGCAGCAACAGTTGGGCAGAACGCCACATTGTGCTCCTTCATCAGGCGGAAGACGTCGGAGGTGCCGTTGTCGCCGTGCTCGATCGTCTCCACACCGGCGAGCGTGGCGCGACGCATGCCTTCCGCGGTGGACGCGTGCGCCACGACCGGTCGGCCAGACGACCGCGCGATGTCCACGATTTGCTTGAGCTCATCCAGCGTAAATGTCGGCCGCGTCTCGCCGTTGGGGCCCCAGCGGTAATCGGCATACACCTTGATCCAATCTGCCCCGTGACCGATCTGGTCGCGCACCACACGCGACAGGTTGGAGCCATCGGCTTCTTCCGCGCCTTGCGGAAGATCGACGTCGCCGGTGAAGTGCGGTCCGTAGCTGCCCGTCGCGACAATGGCGCGTGTCACGACGATCATGCGTGGGCCGGGAATGATGCCTTGCGCGATGGCGCGCTTGATCCCGACGTCGGCGTATCCCGCGCCCTCCGTGCCAAGATCGCGAATGGTTGTAAAACCGGCGCGCAGCGTTTCGCGCACGTGGTTGGTGGCACGCGCAACACGCAATGCCAATGGCTCGCGCAGCACCTGGTCGTCCCACGTGGTCTCGTTATACGGATGAAGGAGCACGTGCGAATGCATCTCGATCATGCCGGGCATGAGCGTCGTGCCGGCCAGGTCGATGCGCTTCGTGTTTGCGGGCGCGTTGATGGACGCGGACGGACCCGCGGCTGCGATGCGGTCGCCGCGCACGAGGACGCTCCAGCCCTCGTGCATTTCCATTCCGTCAAAAACGCGTGCGGGAACAAGAAGCGTCGACGAGGTGTCGGCGGTGCGCGCGGATGCAACCTGCGCCGCAAGGTCCATCGGAAGCGCGGTGGCGACGGCCATCGCTGCGAAGGCGACGTGAGAGCGCATGCAGGGGGTGTGATACGGGGTGAGGCGTCGATAATTCATGCGGCGAGAAGATATGAGACGTGCGTGCCGACGCGAGTGCTACATCTGGCATTTTCCAGCGCCATCGGTTGAATTCGTGTCTACACATCGCACGACACCTTCCTCCGTGGAGACAACACCAGATGCGCCGAACGTCCGACGAAATCGACTATGAGCTGATCGGCGACGACCTGCAGGCTGTCATCGTGACCCTCGATCCGGGGGAAACGGTAATTGCCGAAGCAGGCGCGATGATGTTCATGGAAGACGGCATCGAGATGAATACCACGCTCGATCCCAACGCGCAGGGCGGCGGCATGATGGGCAAGCTCTTCGCCGGAGCTCGGCGCGTCCTCTCCGGCGATACGTTTTTCATCACGACGTTTCTCAACACGGGACGCGATCGTCGGCGAGTCGCGTTCTCATCGCCGTTCCCCGGCAAGATCCGGCCTGTCGACTTGCTGGAGTGGGGAGGCACCGTGATCGCACAGAAGGATTCATTCCTCTGCGCGCCGAAGGGTACCAACGTGGATATCGCGTTCACCAAGCGCATCGGCGCGGGCTTTTTTGGCGGCGAAGGATTCATCCTGCAACGCATCACGGGCGACGGAATCGCCGTGCTGCACGCCTCCGGCGCCATTTGGGAGACGACGCTCGAGCAGGGCGAAACGCTGCGCGTGGACACCGGCTGCATCGTGGCCATGGAAGCGCACGTGCACTACGACATCCAGATGGTGCCTGGGATCAAGACGGCGCTGTTCGGTGGGGAAGGGCTGTTCTTCGCGACGCTGACTGGACCAGGACGGGTGATGCTGCAGACGATGCCGTTCTCTCGGCTCGCTGACCGTATTATCGCTGCCTCGCCACGCCACGGCGGATCACGCCAACAAGAAGGGTCCGCGTTGGGTGTTGTCGGCGGCGCCGTGTTGGGCGGTCTGCTGGGCGGTCGCGACTGAGTTGCTGTCATCCTGAGCGAGCAAAGCGAGTTAGATTGGGCGCGTGAACGAAATCCGCACCGAAGCGCTCCGCAAGGTCTATCCCCTCTCGCCGGCAAAGCGGCGCGGTCCGTCAACAGCCATGGCGTTTGGGCCGCCGGGAGCTGGCGCTCCACCTGGCGCCGCCGCCAACGGCGCCCGTGAGCTCGTCGCCTTGGAAGGCCTCGACCTCGAGGTCCGGGGCGGAGAATTCTTCGGGCTCCTCGGCCCGAACGGCGCAGGCAAGACGACGACGATAGGGATCCTCACCACGCGCGTGCTCGCTAGCGCTGGGCGTGCGTCTGTCGCGGGAGCCGACGTCATCAATGATCCAGTCGCGGTGCGGCGTCGTATCGGCGTCGTTCCGCAACGCGCGAACCCGGATCGCAGCCTCAACGTCCTCGAGAATCTCGTTTTCCACTCGGCGTACTTCGGCATTGCACGCACCGAGGCCGTCCGACGCGCCATGGTGCACCTCGAACAGTTTGCCATGCAGGACAAGGCGCACGAAAAGGTGGACGCGCTATCCGGCGGACAGCAGCAACGCTTGATGATTGCCCGCGCGCTCATCCACGAACCCGGCGTCATCTTTCTCGACGAACCCACTGTTGGACTCGATCCGCAAGCGCGACTCGCCTTGTGGGACGTGCTGCGCGACCTGCACCGGCAAGGACGTACCATCGTCATGACGACGCATTACATGGAAGAGGCCGAGCAGCTCTGCGATCGCCTTGCAATCATCGATCGCGGACGCTTGCTCGCCCTCGATGCCACGGCGGCGCTCAAGGCAAGAGCACCCGGAGGCACGTTGATCGAACTGTCGCTCGATGGGCCGGCAGATGACGCTGCCACACGCGTTCGAGCGCTCGAGCACGTGAGCAAATCAGAGGCGGTCGGCGAGACGCTCCGCATTCACAGCACCGCGGGCGGACGCATCATCTCTGCTGCAATCGAAGCAGCGGAGAGCGCGGGCCGCCTCGTCCGAAACATCACGCTCAAGGAGCCGAGCCTGGAAACGCTGTTCATCGAGCTCACCGGGAGGAAGCTCGATTGAACGAGCCCACCGCGAACCCGCCAATGCCGGTCCGGACCTCGACAGTCTTCATCGCACTCCTGCGCCGAGACGTGCGTGTTGCCATGAAGGAGTTGCCGTTCTTCCTGCTTCGCACCGTGATGCAGCCGGTGCTATTCCTCATCGTCTTCGGATTTCTCCTGCCGAAGATGGGCATGGTGCGCGGCGGCTATCAGACGACCCTGTTGCCCGGCATTCTCGCGGTCAGTCTCGCGCTCTCGGCAATTCAATCGGTCGCGTTGCCGATGGTGCAGGACTTCGGCTGGACAAAAGAAATTGAAGACCGCTTGCTCGCGCCCGTCGCAACGTGGGTGATCGCCGCTGAAAAAATCGTTGCGGGCGTGATTCAAGGTGTCGTCTCCGCGCTCTTTGTTCTTCCGTTGGCGCGACTCATCATGGGTCCTATTCCCAATCTCACCTTCGGCCACGCGGGCGATGTCCTCCTCATCACCGTACTCGGCGCAACGGCCTTCTCAGCGCTCGGCATGTGGCTCGGCACGGGCATCGCGCCGCAACAGATTGGATTGATGTTCAGCGCGATCATCGCGCCGATGATGTTCTTTGGTTGCGCCTACTATCCGTGGCGCGGCCTGGATGCGGTGCCGGTGATGAAATACGCCGTGCTCGTGAATCCCCTCGTGTATGTCGCGGAGGGGATGCGCGGTGCGCTAACGCCGGACGTGCCCCACATGCCGCTGCCTGCATCCATGGGCGCGTTGCTCGTGATTGCCGCACTGTTCTGGACCGCTGGTCTACGCAGCTTCCGCAAGCGCGCAATCGGATGAGCGACGCGGCGGAATACCAGGAACCGTTCGTCCGGTTCGCGGCGTTGCTTGCGTCGGCTAAGGCGCTCGGCGCCGCGCTCATTCCCGAGCCCACTGCGTTTTCGCTCGCCACCGTCGGCAGCGACGGCCAGCCGTCGGTGCGCATTGTCCTGCTCAAGGGCGTGGACGAACACGGGTTTGTGTTTTACACAAACCATCAAAGTCGCAAGGGACGCGAATTGCTCGCGCACCCCATGGCCGCGATGTGCTTTCATTGGCAGCAACTCGAGCGCCAGGTTCGTGTTGAAGGCCTCGCAAGCGTGGTGACCGCAGCCGAAGCCGACGAGTACTTCGCGAGTCGCGCGCGTGGAAGCCAGATCGGAGCGTGGGCTTCGCGACAGAGCGCGGAAATCGCGAGCCCTGGTGATCTCGAGGCGCGCGTCGTCGAGATCGAGCGACGGTTCGAGGGCGTCCCCGTAACGCGTCCACCACATTGGTCAGGTTTTCGCATTGTGCCAAGTCGCATTGAGTTCTGGCATGGCATGCCGAGCCGGTTGCACGAGCGCAATCTCTACCTGCGCGACGGAGACGGTTGGAGAACCGAGGTGCTGTACCCCTGATGTCGTCATGAGCCCCAGCTTGTAATCCTGACCGAGCGAAGCGAGTCGAAGGATCTGCACCAGAGAGGCCCAGCATGAACCCACCTCGTCGTTCCATGCGCTTCCTACTCTTGGGCGCCCTCCTCCCGCTGCTCAGCGCGCAGGATGCAAAATCAGGATTCGCACCTGGCGAACGCGTGGTGCTCGACGCGCACAACGCCTATCCCGAGCGCGGCAAGTTCGCCGACCGCATCGATCTCGCTTTGGCAACCGGACTTCCCGTCGCCATCGAACAGGATCTGTATTGGGTTCGTAACAATTCCACGGGCGTGTTCGCGCCCGTCGTGGCGCACGACAGCGACGCAACCGCCAACGCGCCTACGCTCGAGTCCTACTTCTTCGACAAGATTCGCCCAGTTATGGAACGCGCGCTCGCCGAGAATCATCGCGAGCGCTGGCCCCTCATCGTGCTGAACCTGGATTTCAAGGAGAATCAACGCGACCTGCACGAAGCCGTGCTCGCACTGCTCAACCGGCACAGCGCCTGGCTAACGACCGCGCTGCGCACGCGGACGCCCGATATCGCCGAGCCGTTTAGAGTCGGTCCGTTGCTCGTGCTGTCCGGGCAGGACTCGACACAGCGCGTCGACTTTCACGATCGCATTCCAATTGGGCAGCGTCTCGACGTGTTCGGCGCCGTACCCGTGCCGCCCGCCACCGGCGCCACGCGCGATGAGCGCGCCGCAAATGCCGTTCGCGCACCAGCGGCCGTCCTCATCGCGCCGAGGGTGTCCAACTACGCGCGTTGGGTCAACTTTCCGTGGGGTGTCGTCGAGGCGGGTGGCCAAGCCAAGGCCGGCGATTGGACCACTGGCGACGCCGCTCGCCTCACCGCGCTGGTCACGCGCGCCCACGCGCAGGGACTCTGGATTCGCTTCTACACACTCGACGGATACGACCCCGCTCGCGACGAAGGACTCACCACCTCTTACAATTTCGGCAGCGAGGCCGCGGTCTCCGCACGGTGGCGCGCGGCCATCGCCGCAGGCGTCGACTTTATCGCCACGGACCACTACACACGCTTCGCAAGGGAGCGGCAATCACGCCATCCGTAAGCGCGGCGTGGCGCGGTTCGCCTCATTATCTTTCACTCCATGGCGACACCGACTGCCGAGCCAACCGCTCGCGCGAATACTGCAGCAGCAGATTGGACAATCGAGAAGGCCCGCGCCCTCTATAACATCGAAGGATGGGGAGCGGGCTTCTTTGACATCGACGAACGCGGCCATGTGGTCGTGCGTCCAGACAAGGAGCACCCGGAACGGCAGCTCAGCTTGCACGAGCTCGCCAATGACCTTGAAGAGCAGGGCGTTGCGCTCCCGGTTTTGCTGCGCTTCTCCGACATCCTCCGCTCGCGCATCGAAGCACTGAGCGAACGATTCGCGAATGCGATCACCGAGTACGAATACACCGGCGGGTACACCACCGTGTATCCCATCAAGGTGAATCAGCAGCGCCACGTCGTCGAAGAGATCGTGCAGTTCGGCGCGAAGCACGGCGTCGGCCTCGAGTGCGGTTCCAAGCC
>JBDTXZ010000007.1:0-17960 GCA_040005935.1 bacterium
GCAAACGGGGGTGGCTTCTTTTCTACTCTATATAAAGAAATAAACTAGTAGCAGACGTAGAGCCTGTTGAACTGTGCAAAATCTATCTTAAGTTGAGGAGTGACTGATAGTTGCGCTATGTCCAAGAGTGTGATTTCAATGTGTACTATTGAGGCATATCCACACCAGCCACCGTCGAATTCCGCCGTACAAGTCTACTATGAGAATAGTATTCAACTGTTTACGGCTCTCGGCACTAGTAATTGTGGAAGAAAGCCTACCTTGAATACCCCTCAAGGACGGCTAGTAGACGGCCCATTCGTTGAGCAAATGTCGGTTCTTCTCTCATCATGCCGGCAACGCGTTCAAGGCTATGAATAACTGTCGAATGATCTCGACCGCCGAAAGCTGCGCCTATTTCGACGAGCTGCATGGCGAGAAGTTCCCGCATGAAATGCATTGCTACCTGGCGCGGTGTTGTTAACGCTTTTGTTCTTGTTTTTGAGCGGAGTCCTTCGGCAGTTACTCCCCACTCTCTGGCAATTATGCCTTGGATAGTGTCAATGCTCAGGCCAACAACATTTGTATTGATGCCTTCATTAGCCCGGAGCTTATCACGAAGTGCTTCTCGAGCAACATCAACGGTAATTTCTCGATGTTTTAATGATGCATATGCCAGAAGCTTGATAATCGATCCCTCCAACTCCCGAACACTAGACCGAACATGTTCGGCTACGAATCGAATCACGTCTTCCGGGATTGTCATTTCCAGGTGATCCAGCAGTGCCTTATTCCGAAGAATTGCTACTCGATGCTCAAAATCAGGGAGTTCAATATCAGCGACCATTCCCCATTGAAATCGGCTTACCAGACGTGCTTCAAGGCCAGGAATTTCAGAAGGCGGACGATCACTTGTGAGGATTATTTGTCTCCCAGCTTCATATAAGGCGTTGAACGTGTGGAAAAACTCTTCTTGGGTAGCTTCCTTTCCTTTCAAAAATTGTACATCATCGACGAGCAGCAAATCTGTTTCTCGATATCGACGACGGAATTCTTGCATTGTCCGATTCTGAATCGAACCAATCATTTCGTTGGTAAACTGTTCTGTTCCGATAAAAGTGATTCGAACTTCAGAATTCTTGCTCAACACCTCATGTGCTACAGCCTGCATGAGATGCGTCTTTCCCAATCCGGTGTCACCGTAGAGGAAAAGAGGGTTATAGACTTTTCCAGGAGCTTGTGAAACAGCGACGGTTGCAGCAGCAGCAAGCTCGTTGGACTTTCCAATAACAAAGTGGTCGAAGGTGTATCTATCGCTCAGTTGTGCGTTTATGCCGCCCGGTTTCTGACGCTGTTGTGTCGCAATGGGTGATGCCGGCGGTGCGACAAACAAATCCATCTGATTCCGTGTCTTTCGCTCCTCATGGACGCGAAATACTACAGAAAGCGGATGTCCGAGTGCAATTGGAGCGAGGCTCGTCAATAGCTCAGCATGCTTGGATTCGTTCCAGTCAGCAGCAAATTGATCGGGTGATCCAATAATGATGGTGTCACCTTCCAGTGCTAATGGCTCAGTTGGCTCAAGCCACGTCCGAAACGTTTGTTCCGGAAGCTCACGACGAGCGCGATCAAGGATGCGCGTCCATACTTCAATCGCCGAGAGCGTCATTATGCGGATGTGGAAAACTTCGTAGGGCGGGGGAGCGAAGCTATTCAAGCCATGTGGAAAAAGCAAATGCTTTAAAGGCATATGGCTACTAATTAGGCTGAACTGCAGCACATAGGCTATAACAAGGTTATTCGAAACCCTTCTTCGGTAGTTCCTTGATCTGTCTTGACCTATCTTGATGTGCTGGTTAGCTTTAACGATCTGTACTACAAATTTTATTGAGACCGCACTTTGGAGTAGCTAATGGGAAAGCCAACTTACCGTCCACGAAATACCCGGCGGCTGAAGACGCATGGTTTTCGTGCACGAATGGAAACGAAGTGGGGACGCGCTACGCTTGCTCGTCGGCGCAAGAAAGGGCGGAAGCAGCTAACCGTTCGTATTCCAGATAAGTACTCGGGAGCGTAAGACGCCTGGAGCGTCACTAGGCTTTCCGCGAAAAGCACGAATTACGCGGGGCGCAGAGTTACAGCGCATCGTGCGAGAGGGGAAGCGCATCCGGACCACACACATCGAGGTCCGGGCTGCAGCTTCCCCTCTTGCGCATCCAGAACACACTTGGCACGGACCGCGCGTAGGGCTCATTGTTCCACGATTCAAGCACTCCGCAGTCGATAGAAACCAGGTCAAACGCCGGCTTCGAGAGCTTGTCCGGTTACACATCCTTTCGACAGAAATCCAAGCAGATATCGTACTTCGAATCAGGCCTGAAGCATATGATGCATCATTTGCATTGCTGACCGTGGATATTTCGTACGCGGTCAGCGAGCTGAAACGTTGGCACCAAATGGCGCAAAGAACAGTAGGTATGACCGAGCCTGAAGCACGAGCAAAGCGACCCAAATTTTAGGAAATTGACGTGTGATGAAGACCGTGTTCATTCTGGTTGTTCGAGCATATCAAGTATCACTCGGTCATCTGTTGCCACCTGCGTGCCGTTATTATCCAAGTTGTTCTGTCTACGCGATCGAAGCACTTGAACGCCATGGAGCTCGACGTGGCGGTTGGCTTGCACTGTGCCGCATTGGGCGGTGTCATCCATTCCGGTCTGGCGGATTTGATCCAGTACCATGACGCACGTGGTTGCGTCTTCCCACACATATGAACAACCGCTTTTTTCTTGCGCTTGTGCTGACGGCAGTCGTCATAGTGGCAACGCCGTTGCTGTTTCCCAATTCGCTGAAGCGCACACCCGCGCCCATTGCTTCTGATAGCAGTGCTCGTCACGGTGACTCTATCACTGCCGTGGCATCCGCACCTACCAGTCCACAGGCCATCGTACAAGCGACACCAGCAAGCAGTGGTGGAATACAACCGAACGTGGCGAGCACAGCTCCCGAAACCACTCTCGTTCATACATCGCATACGACATATGCGTTTAGTAGTCGCGGTGGCGTCCCAATTTCGATTGTTCTTGACAGCTATCCGTCGCATCGGAAGGGAATCGGCCCACAAAGCTGCAAATCGGGCAAATCCGCCGCTTGGTGTGTTGAGCTCGTAAAACCTCGTACGGCGCTGTCCTCATACCGTCTTGCCCTGGGTCGAGACACGATCAGTCTGGATACGGTACCCCTCCGAGTCTCTCACGAAACGGGGGTGAAGAATGTTCTCACGTATACGGGAGACATCGCCGGACACTCCTTGCGTTTGGCATACGATTTCCCCCTGGACTCAGCGAATAGCTATCTCGCTCGAGTATCCGCCAGTATCTCCGCACCTCCAACCAGCAGTTCACTGCTCGTTGGGCTTCCGGAGACTTTACTGGCAAATGAGGCAGACACTGTAGATGATCTGAACCACCTTGCGGTGAGCTATCGCCCCACTCGGGGCGAGGTGACAAGCGTTGCGTTTGCCAAATTGGATTCAGCGGAAATACGGAGCGAGTCCGGTCCAATCAACTGGGTAGCAACTCGTAACAAGTACTTTCTTGTCGCACTACGTGCAAGCAAGGTGCCCTTTTCTGCATTGCGCCTACAGGGTGCGCCGCGGAAGGACAAGATCGCCAAGGACATGCGTGGGACTATTGCTCTGCCAATTGATGCGCAAGGAAACGCGTCGTTTGAGATCTATGCGGGGCCTCAGAATTTTGAACGGCTCCAACACCTTGGCGGTGATCTGGATCAAGTAAACCCGTATGCGGGGTTTCTCCATGGCGCCGTTCAGCCGTTCGCAACCATGGTAATGAAGGCCCTGCTATGGATGAAGCGAACTACACAGCTGAACTATGGCTGGGTGCTCGTCCTGTTTGGAGTAATGATTCGGCTTATTCTTTGGCCGCTCAACCAGGGCGCAATGCGGACGAGCATGAAGATGCAGCGGCTTCAGCCCGAGCTCCAGGCGCTGCAAAAAAAATACAGTGATGATCCAAAGAAGCAGCAAGAAGCAGTCATGAAAGTCTATAAGGAGCATGGAATGAGCCCCTTGAGTCCACTCATGGGTTGCTTACCAATGCTCCTTCCGATGCCTGTGCTTTTTGCGCTTTACTATGTGTTTCAGAATACGATCGAGTTCCGAGGCGTTTCATTTCTGTGGCTTGCTGATATTTCCTTGCGTGACCCGTACTACATCACACCGCTCTTGATGGGGGTGTCGATGTTTGTAATGTCCTGGGTAGGGATGAAGAACTCTCCCCCCAATCCGCAGGCGAAAATGATGAGCTATATGATGCCTGTGATGCTGACGGTGCTCTTTCTCAACTTTGCGTCGGGTCTCAATCTGTACTACGCGGTGCAGAACATCGCGGCAATACCACAGCAATGGCTGTTAGCGCGCGAACGAGGAAAACAGGAAGTAGTCGTCAGTGGATCAGCGGACAAGCGACGAGGCTAGGCCCATAGCATCAAATTGAGTAGGGAGCCTGATGCAGATCACCTACATTGGTCACGCAACCCTACTGCTGGACTTTGATAATATTCGGATTTTGACAGATCCGAATTTTGAGCTCACTCTCGGTGGCTTTCTTCCGAGAGTGGCAGCGCCGGGTATCGCGCTCGAAGACCTGCCCAAACTCGATGCGCTACTGCTGACACATGCGCATTTCGATCACTTGTCATTCAAATCCCTCAACAAACTACCGCGCGACATCCCCCTCTACGCGCCGAGTGTGATTGCCGAATGGCTTGTGCAGAAGGGCTACACACATGCTGTCGCGCTTGATCCGGGAGAGCACGTATCGCTGAATAACGGCATGCTCCGCATTCATGCCGCCAAGGCCACGCACAAAGGAAGTCGGTACGGGTTCGATACATGGCGGAGTGCCGCAAACATGTATCTGTTGGAAACCAATGCTCAGAGCGCCTTCTTTGCCGGCGATACTGCGCTCGTGTCCGAGACACATCATCTGGTTGAACGGGTGCTTTGGCAAAGCAATCGGCAACTTGATATCGCACTGCTTCCCATCGGTCACGCACCTGCCTGGAAAAGAAGGTCCTTCCGCCGAGGGCATCTTACGGGTGAAGATGCTGTTGCGCTCTTTGAAGTGCTTCGTGCTCGAGCAATGCTTCCGTACCACTGGGGCACGTTCCGGCACATAACAGCTGGGGCTCACGATGCAATTGCCCGATTGCGCTGCCACCTCGAAACATACGCAGGTCGTGATAGTGTTCACATTGTTGAACCAGGTGAAACACTCGTCATGGAGAACGGGCAGACGGCAGTACGACGACCATGAATCAGCAGCTCATGAACGCTGCTGCTGCTGTTGTTGGTGATGAGCGAACCATCGCTGCGGTTGCGACGACCATCGGTCGTGGGGCACTAGCGCTGATACGTATAAGTGGGCCCGACGCAGGTCGGATCGCAACGCGATTGTTGGACCCCGCACCTACTCATCCTCGGCACGCAACGTATTGCCAAGTACGTGATACGAGCGGTCGTACCATTGATGATGTCGTGGCAACGTACTTTCCAGGGCCACACTCATTTACGGGCGAAGACCTGCTCGAAATCAGCACGCACGGAGGCCTCATCGTACCCATGGCCGTGCTTGCCGCTGCGATCCACAATGGTGCGCGAGAAGCTGAACCTGGTGAATTCACTCGGCGTGCGGTCCTCAATGGAAAGCTGGATCTCCTGCAAGCGGAAGCTATCGGCGATCTCGTTGACGCACGCAGCTCAGCAGGACATTATCTGGCGTTACGACAGCTCGATGGAGGTTTGTCGCGACGAATCCTGGCATTACGAGAACAGCTCCTTTTACTCGAAGCCCTGCTGGCATATGACATTGATTTTCCAGAGGAAGACGACGGGCCAATACCGCGCGCCCGGATCATTGAATCGGCAGAGGAACTTCTTGCTGCTCTCGATATCCTGCTGTTAAGCGGAGAGCAAGGTGCCCTAGTGCACGAGGGAGCACTCGTTGTCCTGGCAGGTGCTCCCAATGTGGGCAAGTCGTCATTGTTCAATGCGCTACTTGGCGAGGCGCGCGCAATCGTTACGGAGATTCCCGGGACGACGCGCGATGCCATCGAGGCCGTATTGGATTTCCCTGGCTGGCCACTTCGCCTCGTCGATACCGCTGGAATGCACGATACGGCGGATGTCGTGGAGCGCCTTGGCATCGAGACGTCATCTCGTTACTTGGCGCGTGCAGCCATTGTGCTGGGTTGTATCGATTCTCTTGCTGCTCTCGACACGATTCCCTTGCTTCGCGAGCACACGCGGGCGCCAATCATCGTTGTGGCGACAAAGGCTGATTTAGTGCCAGAAAGTGTCAAAAGCGTAGCTGATATCAGTGTTAGTGCACACACGGGTGAAGGCCTGGGGAGCGTGCTCACCATGATCGAAGCTCGTTTGGCCATCGAGCGAGGAATCCCTCTGCTCGATGCACCCGTGTTGACCCGTACACGACATCGTGTCGCTGTTGAGCGGGCAACAAATGAGATGCGTCAGTTCCTCACAGCGTGGCGCGATCACGCGCTTCCGGCCTCTGTATCGGCGACGCACGTACGCGGCGCAGCGGAAGCCCTGAGTGAACTGATTGGCGTCGTGCACGTGGACGATGTGCTCGATGTGGTTTTCCGCAATTTCTGCGTTGGGAAGTAAACACATCGCCTGAGTCGCTATGCGGTCACAGAACGATCAAAATGAGTGGCGCTACGCAGTTGCGGCAGCGTCTCGTGCGAGTTGTTCCAGCTCATTAGCGTTCGCACGGACCGCCCAGGCAATCCCACGTTCTGCAATCGCTGCCTCGACCATCCGCGCGCCAAGGAAATATCCACTGCGCTCAGGAAGTACGTAACGATCTACCGTGCGGGCCTCGTCGCTCATCCCGCCCGACAAATAGCGCAATCGAAGGCCTAGGCCTGCGCGATTAAGATCCTCGACAACTGCACGGGAAATAACAGCTTCCAGTTCACGGACGCGCGCATACTGCCGTCGCCCGAATCCGAAGTACTCCCATGCAGCATGGCCAGGACTGATCATCTGCGACACATGTACAGCCAAACCCTCGTTTACCAAGAGCTCTCGCAAGGGAGCTTCACGTCCGGTATCCCAGTACGAATAGTACCCGTTTGCATTCTCAACGAGTTGGCGCAACTCGCTGCGACTGGTCGGAGACGTGTAGCGGATCGCGTGTGCGAATTCGTGCGCAAGCCAGAGCGGCAAGAGCTCCGGATCAAGACCGAGTCCCTGTGTATCGGTGTTGACAACGGACGTAAAGTGTTCGAGGCAGGCGAATGCCATGCCGCGACCATCAACGACAAGCTCACCTGCATTTGCAGCTCCAACGCCGATCATCAGAACGATGTCAACGTCCACATCTTGTTCGAGCAACTTCGCGCACTGCTGCTCACTCGTGCGAGCAAGCGTGACGACATCGGTGCGATCCAGCATCTCGCGGAGATCAGTACGATCTGCCAATGCAGTAGAACGTACGACGTCCAAAAAATGTGGCCCTTCAGGATCTACGACGTAATTCTGCCAGTATGGCTCGAGAATTCTGCGGTGGGCTTGAAAGTAGCGCTGGTATGCGGCGACTCGGTCGGTGCTATTGAGAACGGCAAAGAAATCAGGCAGCAGGTTGATCAGCATTCGACCGGGAAACGACCTGCGAGAGGGCGGCGCAAAACCCGTCACACGTACGGGGGCGCCAAGAGCAGGCGCATTGGACGCGGAATGATAGCCGCGGCTCAGAGGTCGAACAAGAGACGAACAGCTGTTCTCTGATCCCTATCGGTGGCGCGAATCACAGCCTTCCGGGCGTAGAACGAATATACCTCCAAATAAGCGCTCATCTGTGCGAGACGAAAGCGACTGGCACACTTCTTTCCTCTAGTCACCAGTAAAGAAGCCCAAGCAGCGGAAGAGGACCATGACGACGCTTCAGCAAATCGAGTTGCGCTGTCCCATCTGTGACACGCGCTTCAAGTCTCAGCAAGTGATCTCGACGAATTCGTTCGGCGGTAAGCGAACGGACTTTCACGAGCGCGCTGCGGGGACGCAGCCATTGCCATTCTTGATTCACATGTGCAGTCGATGTGGATACTCGGGTGCCGAGCGTGATTTCACAGAGGACGCCGACGTCACTCCCGTACTGCGCGAACACGTATGGAATGAGCTTGCTCCCCAGCTTTCCACGGACGGCATCTCTGGATCCGAGAAGTACGAAGCAGCGGCCAAGGTTGCCGAGTGGCAGGCGCTCGATGTGCGGCACGTGGCGGACCTTCTCCTTCGGGCCGCGTGGTGCTGTGTCGATGAGAGTGATAGTGAAGCAGAGCGATTCTTTCGCCGAAAGGCGGCATGGAAATTCGAGGAAGCGCTTTCGAGCTTCGATGGAGTTGCACGAGAAGAACGCGCGGTGCTCACGTATCTCGTCGGAGAACTCTGGCGACGCGTCGGTGACGAGCGTCAGGCGGCCGAGTGGTTTAACCGGGTGGGGTCAGAACTCACGGAGGTCAGCACGCAGCAATGGGTACTGGATGCTGCTCGGCAGCAACGCGATTGTCCGCGGGAATGGTTTGGCTGACGAGTCATTGATGACGAAAGACGAACACGGGAGCCTCGAATCAGGGGCTCCCGTGTTCGTCTTGGACCCTTAGCGGGTACCGAACAAGCGATCACCTGCGTCGCCGAGGCCAGGCAGGATATATCCCTGTTCGTTCAATTCGCGGTCAAGAGCGGCGCAATACACAATGACGTCAGGGTGTACCTCGGCAAGCCGGCGTACCCCTTCTGGTGCTGCGACAAGACAGAGAAAGCGAATGCGTGTTGCTCCCGCGCGCTTGAGGGAAGTGACCGCAGCGGCAGCACTGCCACCGGTGGCCAACATGGGATCAAGCAGAAAGAAATCCCGTTCGGCGGCATCACCCGGCACCTTGAAGTAATAGTCGACAGGTTCGAGCGTATCGTGATCACGGTATAGGCCGATGTGTCCTACTCGAGCACCGGGTACAAGGCGCGCTACGCCCTCCACCATTCCCAGTCCCGCTCGCAGAATAGGAACAAGCGTGAGCTTCTTTCCGCTCACCCGTTTCCCAGTCGTTCGTTCGAGCGGTGTTTCGACAGGCGCATCTTCGAGCGTCAGTTCGCTCGTCGCCTCATAGGCGATGAGGGTAGCGATCTCGTCAACGAGTTCCTTGAAGATCTTCGTTGGCGTTGCTCGATCACGCAGCAGCGAGAGCTTGTGCTGCACGAGCGGGTGTGAGGCAACGCGAAGTGTGGGGAAGGCAGGGGTGGTGTCCATATGTCGGAAGCTACTAACTTCGCGCGCATGAAAGAATACCAAGCCGTGATGCTACGTCTTTCGCGCCACGCACGCGATGACGAAGATGCCTTGACTGATCTATTGAACGAGCGAAGCCGGAGCGGTTGGCGCCCGGCCATGATGTCGCAAGATGATCATCGGCTCACCATTGTCTTCGAGCGACCAAGTGACGGTGATGCGTAGCGAGGAGCCGGTGACAGATGCGCGACTGCGGATCGTCGAGGCAGCCATCCGCTGTATTGCCCATGAGGGGGTACATGGTGCAAGCATGGCACTGATTGCTGCGGACACCGGCGTTAGCAAGGCACTACTGCACTATCATTTCACGGACCGGGCGCAGTTGCTGAGTGAGGTGGTACGAACGCTGAGTACGCGGCTCGCGACACGCGAGCGAGGCGCGATCGAACATGCGCAGGCGGCGAGGACGGTCGACGCTCTCTGGGCTTGGCTCGAGAACGAATTGCGACAGGGCGAGCTTCGCGCACTGCTGGAACTGCAATTGGTTCGGGACGCGTCACTACGTGAGGTGCTGTACCGCGCGGCGACGATACGCCGCAACAGCGCAACGGCAACTGTGGAGCGCCTTTTTGCGCAGCTGGAATTAACGCCGCGTGTTCCGGTGGACCTGATCGGAGATGCGGCCCTCGCATTCGTTGATGGATTGGTGCTGAACGATGAAATGAGTCAACGCGCACGGGTAAGCTTTGATGTCTTTTGGCTGGCGATTCTGAGTCTGGGCGACTGACACGCGGCGATCGAGCGAACCCTTCGCGCTCGTCTCGACGGCGACTAGGTTTTGAGGGATGCCACCACGTCGTTCGCTCCGGGCACGTCTGGTGCTTGCTTTGCTCGGAATTGCGCTCCTTGGCTGGGTGATGTCCCTCGTTGCTGTCCTCTACTGGGAACGCCATGATCAGGCTCGTCCGGTCGGTGCGATCGTCGTACTGGGTGCGGCACAATACGTCGGACGACCGTCCCCGGTCCTGCGTGCGCGGCTCGATCATGCGATAGCGCTCTGGCGCCGGAACCTCGCGCCACGATTGATCGTCACCGGAGGAACCGGCACGGGTGACACCACGAGTGAAGCGGCCGTCAGCCAGCGCTACTGCGTGCAACATGGTGTTCCAAGCGCTGCGATTCTTCTCGAGACGGAAGGTCGGACCACGAGCCAATCGATGGCGGGAATTGCGACGTTGATGCGTGAAACGAATCGACGGGATGTCTTGCTTGTCAGCGATCCGTTTCACATGCTCCGTTTAACGATCCTGGCACGACGGCATGGTCTCGAGCCGTTCGGATCTCCAACACCGACCAGCCCGATTACCGCGAGCCCGAGCGAGCGGTGGAAATACGCCCTGAGCGAGTCCGTCAAAGCCCCCCTCGCCTTCATTCTCGAGAGGAATAGCCGGTGAAGCGACCGATATTAGTAGCGTTTTGCACATTAACGATGGCCGTCGGGAACGCTCGTGCTGGCGCGCAGAGTGTCCCGAAGGTGCAGTATGAAAAGGTGACGCTCACCAATGGGCTCGAGGTGATTCTGCACGAAGATCACTCGACGCCCATTGTCGTCGTGGATACCTGGTACAAGGTGGGCTCAGGTGATGAGAAACCCGGACGCACCGGGTTTGCCCACCTGTTTGAGCACATCATGTTCATGGGCTCGGAGAATGTACCGGTCGGCCAGTTTGATAAATGGCTCGAAGCCGCGGGTGCGGATAACAATGGCTCGACGAACAACGACCGGACGAACTACTACGAATCGATGCCGTCGAATGCGCTGCCGCTGGCGCTGTGGCTCGACGCAGATCGCATGGGCCACCTCCTGCCCGTGATGGACCAGCCGAAGCTCGACCTCCAACGCGACGTCGTGAAGAATGAACGACGTCAACGTGTAGACAACGTGCCATACGGAAAGGCAAACGAGACGATTCTCGATGTGCTCTTTCCGTCCAACCACCCATATCACTGGCCAGTGATTGGATCGATGGCGGATCTCAGTGCGGCATCACTGGAAGATGTGAAGCAGTTTTTTCGTACATACTATGCGCCGAACAATGCCACAGTCGTCATTGCTGGGGATTTCAATCGCGACTCGGCACTTACGTGGGTGAATCGCTATTTCGCCGCAATTCCTCGAGGCCCGCGACTGCCACCACGCCCTGTCGCACCACCTGTCATCGTTGCGCGCGACACGTTCCTGGTGCTCGAGGACAAGGTGACATTGCCACGACTCTACGAGACGTGGGCGGGTGGAAAGATCTATGCACCGAACGATGCACCGTTGGACGTATTGGCCGACATACTGGCGGGTGACAAGAACTCACGCCTGTATAAGCGACTGGTTTTTGATATGCAGGTTGCGCAGGATGTCACCGCGTTCAATAGCAGCACCAAGCTTGACGGATACTTCAACGTTGCCGTGACCCCGAAGCCCGGACAGACGCCGGCGCGCATGGCACAGTTGGTGGCCGAGGAAATCGACAAGATTGTGAAGACTGGTATCACGCCGCGCGAGCTTGCGCGGGCACTCAATTCTCGTCGGGCAACATTTCTTGACGGTATGGCATCCGTGCTCGGTAAGGGTGACCTGCTGGCGAACTACAACTATCTCGCAGGAACGCCTGACTATGTCCAACAGGATGCCGCGCGCTACGATCATGTGACCGCTGCCGACGTACAGCGAGTTGCGGCGCAGTATCTCACAAAACCGAAAGTGGTCCTTACGGTGGTCCCTGAAGGAAAAAAAGATCTCATGGTATCGGGAGGCGTGAAGTGATGCGCCCGAGACCGCGCCTCACGAGCGCACTTCTGGCTGCTGTCATAACCACCGCGTGTGGCACCCCTATCGTCACCACGGCGCCGCCGGTAATCGTTGCTCCGTCCGTGGCAACAACGATTGACCTGACAAAACCGCCGACCCTCGGTCCGCCGCCGGCACTGTCGGTACCCGCGATCGTGACACGACAGCTCGCGAACGGGCTCAAGATCGTTGTCGTTGAGCAACACGAGCTTCCACTGGCCGAGGTCATTCTTGAAATCCGCACGGGCGGTGAAGCAGATCCAGCAGGAAAGCCTGGTACGGCTGCACTTGCAGCTGCGATGTTGAAGGAAGGAACGACGGCGCGTACGTCGCTCCAGATCGATGATCAACAAGCCTTCCTTGGCGCGACCGTGAGCGTTGGCAGCGGTTGGGAACAGTCAACGATTTCGCTTCATACTCCAACCGCGCAGTTGGACAGCGCGATGACCCTGCTGGCCGATATCGCACTGCACCCAGCATTTCCATCCGCCGATCTCGAGCGCGTGCGCAAGACGCGCTTAACGTCACTGCAGCAAGCACGCGACCGCGGGCCAACCATCGCCGATCGTGCCTTTGCTGCTGCCGTGTACGGGAGCGACAATCCGTATGGCCGTCCGCTGGCAGGAACCGAGACCTCTATTGCCTCGCTCACGCGGGATGATCTCGTGCGCTTCTATACGGCGTTCTACCGTCCGAATAATGCAACATTGCTCGTCGTGGGCGACGTGCAACCGGATGACATCGAACGTCGAGCGCAATCATTGTTCGGTGCATGGACGCGCAGTTCCGTGTCGGCCGTCACGACGCCGAATGCAAAGGGTGCCAGCGCAACGACGCTCGTTCTTGTGGATAAACCAGGCGCCGCACAATCCTCGTTTCGCATCGGTGGAATTGGAGCCGCTCGTTCCACCGGTGACTACTTCGCCCTTCAGGTACTGAACACGCTGCTTGGCGGATCGTTCAGCAGCCGATTGAACCAAAACCTTCGTGAAGTCCACGGCTATACATACGGCGCCAACTCGAGTTTTTCACTGCGTCGTTCGGCTGGACCGTTCACTGCTAGCGCAGAAGTCGTCACGGCGAAAACGGATTCAGCTCTCATCGAGTTCATGAAGGAACTGCGTTCGATTCGCGATACGATACCCGCCGCGGAGCTGGAGCGAGCGAAGCGCTACCTGCAGCTTGGATTACCACAAAACTTCGAAACGACTGATGGGATTGCCGGCGAGCTACTTCCGTTGGTGACCTATGATATTCCGCTGGGTTTTTACAACAGCGCTGTGCAGAGAATCGACGCAGTGACGCCGGCAGATATACAGCGTGTTGCGCGACAATACATCGATCCGAACAAGCTCACGCTTGTCATCGTGGGCGATCGGAAGCTGATTGAACCCGGGCTCCGCGCGTTGAAACAAGGTGATATCGTGATTCGAGAGGTTCGCGACGTTCTGGGTGCGCCACCAACGCCGTAAGGACCCTGAACCGAGCTCGGGGGGGTCGGCAGCCCGCCGACACCCCCGAGTCGCATTTGCAACCACTACTGTATGCGCGGGACACCGTTTGCCGCGAATCACACAGACTACAATTTCTACTGATGCACATTCCAATTGAGACATTCCAGCTCCCCAATGGGCTGTCCGTCGTACTTTCGCAGGATCACACCGCGCCAATTGTCGCAGTCAATCTTTGGTACCATGTCGGCTCAGCCAATGAGCGTCCTGGACGCACTGGGTTTGCCCACCTGTTTGAGCATATGCTCTTCCAAGGATCCGCAGACGTCGGGTTGAATGAACACTTCGAGTCCATCCAACGCGCAGGCGGTACGCTCAACGGATCAACCTGGCTCGACCGGACGAATTACTACGAAACGGTTCCGTCGAATCAACTCGAGTTGGCTCTGTGGCTGGAAGCGAATCGTATGGGATATCTGTTGCCCGCGATGACGCAACAAAAGCTCGATACACAGCGTGACGTCGTACAGAACGAGCGGCGTTGGTCCATGGACAATCAGCCATATGGCACGTGGTGGGAGCGTCTTCCGGCATTAGCGTTTCCACCGGAGCATCCCTTCCATCATTCGCTCATCGGGTCCATGTCCGACCTCGACGCGGCGAGCCTCGAAGACATCGCAACGTTTTTCTCGACGTATTACACGCCAGACAATGCTGTGCTGTCCATCGCCGGTGACTTCGATTTGGACGAGGCGCGCGACATGGTTGCGCGACACTTTGGCGCTATCCCGCGTGGAGCTGGAAAACCGCCCCTCCCTGACATGTCATTGCCGGTGGTCTTCGGCAAGCCGCTGCGTGAAGTAGTGCCGGACGACGTGATGCTTCCGCGATTGTTCATTGCCTTTCGCTCACCCGTATTCGGCACGGACGAATACTTCGCGGCAAGCGTGATGGGCGCGATACTCGGCCTCAAAAAAGGAAGTCGCTTTCACCGCACCCTTGTACGCGAGCAACAAGTTGCCGCAGAAGCAACCGCATTTACATATGATCTCGCAAAAGGAAGCGACCTGCTTGTCGTCGATGTGACAGCACGGCCGGGCGTTACAACGGACGCACTCGAAAAGGCTGTGCACACCGAACTCGATCGGATTGTGTCCGAGGGCGTAACAGAAGAAGAAGTCGCGCGCGCGATTGCCCTTGTGGAGACTGACCTCGTGATAACCCTGCAATCCGCGGGCGATCGAGCCGACCGTCTTTCAATGTTCACCACGTACTTTGGAGATCCGGGTCTCGTTAACACACAGGCGGAAAAATATCGAGCGGTAACGGCTGACCGAGTCAACGTTTTTGTGCGCGAGCGACTCGTTTCGACCAATCGAGCGAGCTTGGTCTTCGTGCCACGTGAGCCAGAGGAAGCGGTTGGACAGAGCGAGTTGGCAATGGCGGAGGCACCGTGACCGTGACGACTTCGCGCCCTGGGGCAGGGGCGCCGACAGCCAAACCAGCACCCGCGTCACCGCGAGATTACCACTTTCCGGAATTTGAACGACGCGCGCTCGCGAATGGCATACAGCTGCTTGTCGCGCCAGTTCCCAAGCTGCCACTCGTCACTGTGCTCGCTATTGTAGAAGCAGGTGCATCCGTGGAACCACGTGGACAACAGGGTGTGGCAGCGCTGACAGCGCGACTGCTCCTTGAAGGCGCAGCGGGTCTGGATGGTGCGGCGCTGGCAGATCGATTCGAGAGCATCGGAGCATCCGTTGAGGCACGCGCCGATTGGGATGTGGCAACGGTCTCGCTGACCGCGTTACGTGAACGGCTCCCAGATGCATTGTCACTCGTTCGCGACCTTCTGCGGTGGCCGGAGTTTCCGGAGCGAGAAGTACAACGACTCAAGGAACAGCGGCTCGCTGAGCTTCTACAACAACTCGCCGAACCGCGCGGTCTTGCCGACGAGCAGTTTGCGCACGCCGCGTATGATAGAGCAGCGCGCTATGCGTGGCCCGAGGAAGGCGACGCCGCGAGTGTGCACGCACTTACGCGCACAGACGTAACCGCTTTCTATGCCGCCAGATATCAGCCTGCCGGAACAACGCTGATCTTTGCTGGCGACGTTACCATGGAATCAGCCGTCGCTCTCGCCGAGACGTTGTTCGGTGATTGGGCCGGAGTTCGTCCTGCGCCTGCCCCGATCGGGATCGATCAGGCACAGCCAGGAAAACTCGTCCGGGTGGTGGCGAAGGCAGATGCCCCACAGTCGGAATTACGCATTGGCCATGTTGGCGTTCGGCGCACGACCACCGACTATTTCGACATTGTCGTCATGAACGCTGTACTTGGCGGCCTCTTTTCGTCGCGCATCAACCTCAACTTGCGTGAGGTACACGGGTACACCTACGGGGCCTTCTCCGCCTTCGAATGGCGACGTGGTGCCGGGCCATTTGTCGTGCAGACCGCGGTGAAGAGCGACGTAACCGGTGCAGCCGTGCAGGAGATATTGAATGAGATCGAGCGCATGCGCACTGCTCCCATCAGCGACGACGAGCTCACGCTCGCAACGAGCTATCTCGATGGCGTATTCCCGATTCGCTACGAGACGACTGCGGCAATCGCCGGTGCCCTGGCCAACCTCGTCATTCATGCTTTGCCCGAGAACTACTACGATGTCTATCGAGCCAAGGTGCGAGCTGTGACGACGGCCGGCATCCTGCGCGCGGCCGAGCGCCATCTGCAACCAGATCAATTGCGCGTCGTCGTAGTTGGCGACCCTGAAATCGTTGCGCCGTTGGTCGGCGCAGTCACCGGAGTAGCGCCAGAGATCATCACCGGCAACGGCAATGAGGTTGCAACATGAGTTCGCGGCAGAAGTCGCAGAACGATCCAGCTGTCGTAACTGCCGACGAGTTACGAAAACGAAAAAAAGGAGAA
This sequence comes from bacterium, assembly GCA_040005935.1. Classification (GTDB taxonomy): domain Bacteria; phylum Gemmatimonadota; class Gemmatimonadetes; order Gemmatimonadales; family Gemmatimonadaceae; genus AG11. The sequence continues at coordinate 16,533 of JBDTXZ010000007.1, forward strand.
CGTCCAACCGAAATGCTCGCGAGCCGGGAGTTGTATAGTGGCAAGATCATTTCGCTGAACAGAGATACAGTACGCCTTCCAAATGGGACGACGGCAGAAATGGACATAGCGCGTCACCCAGGCGCGTCCGCCGTGGTTCCCTTCATGAGTGGCCCGCTGGGCGATGAGCCGCAGATCCTCCTGTTGAGGCAGTATCGATACGCGGCGGGCGGCTACTTGTACGAAGTCCCTGCCGGTCGGCTCGACGAAGGCGAGACGCCCCTGGAATGCGCGGCGCGTGAACTCAAGGAAGAAACGGGTTGTACCGCAGACCACATCGAACCGATGACGTCCATTCTCACGACGCCCGGGTTTACAGATGAGGTCATTCATCTCTTCATGGCGGCTGGGCTCACCCATGGCGAGCACAACCGCGAAGAGGACGAGTTCGTTGACTTGGTGATCATGCGCCTCTCCGAAGCGCTCGAACGCATAAGCAATGGGGAAATCACGGACTCCAAGACCGTACTCGCCCTCTTGTTTGCGGCAGGATTCAAGACGGGCTGATCAGTACTGGCAATCTCTGTTGCCCGTCGTCGGGCCCGAAGAAACTAGAATGCCCCCGGATGTGTCAAAAGTGGACACAGACCGGGGGCATTCTGATGTGTTGTTCTAAAAAGAGGACAACAGGCGCAGTGCCAAACCGAAACGTCGAGCGAAGTCATATATGTAAGATGTTGTCAGACAATAAGTTGCAAAATGTTCCCTAGCACGCTCCATTCGGCATGGCACCTGCTTTTACACGGTGACAGGAAGAGCAGTGAATCCGCACCCTTTCGCCGGACCGGGGGATAACACCATGGCTGACATCGCACTGAAGCGGACCGCCCCAAAGGGGCCCTCGATCCGCGAACAACTTCGCGCGATGGACGACGCTGAAATCGTCACGTCCTTTCTGGGTGGCGAAGAGCGAGCCTTTCAGGAACTCGTAGAGCGCTATCAGACGCGCCTTCTGAACTTCATATATCGAACAATCGGTGACCGCGAGAAGGCGGAGGACCTCGTTCAAGAGGTGTTCATTCGGGTCTACCGACATCTGCACCGCTTTGACCGATCGAAGAAGTTCTCGACATGGGCATACACCATTGCGTCGAATCTGGCCAAGAACGAGCTGCGAAACCGCTCGCGGAACCCGCTCGTGCTGTTCCAGACGATCAAGGGAAACTGGGACGACGACGATCGTCCCCTGCAGTTCGAGGACACGACGGCTCGCCCGGACGACCTGTACCGAAAGCGCCACTTGCAGGAGCTGGTCGCCGAAACTGTTGCTAAGCTGCCAGAGCACCACCGTCAGGTGTTCGTGCTCCGCGAGCTGGAAGGCAAGTCGTACGAGGAGATCGCAGAAATCACGGACTGCAACCTGGGAACGGTGAAATCACGACTCAATCG